>NZ_CALIWN010000001.1:0-5816 GCF_938046485.1 uncultured Aggregatibacter sp.
TTTCATCCAAAATCACTCGGCCGTCCGCCAACAACAACGCCGGCAAGCCTGCATAACCTTTAGCTTTCGCCTCATCAAACACCGCCTCGTTATCACGCAAGCGTAAAAAGCGTTTTAAATTCGGCAAGGTGGATTGCACTTCAATTTCTTCATAATCCACGTTTAACGCCTTTAATTCCGCCACAAAAGAGGGGGTATCAGGACATTCAGCGCTATAAAACAACACAGGTTTAGACATTTTCGCCTCCTTATTTTTGGGCAACGACCGCAAGTGCGGTTGGATTTGGCGTTGGTTCGCCGATTTTGGTTAGGCGGTTACGATCACGATGCTCAAATGGTTCGTCGTAATTTGGGATAATCATTGTGGTAATTTGATCGTAAGACCACGTGCCATCCTCATGAATTTTCACCGTAATCTCATAGCTTTCTGTGGTGAAAGATTGTTCAATAAACGGATTTGAGATAATGCCATTCGTTAGAGATCCGCGCACAGCTTTTAGCGTAAATTCTTTCGCATCCGGTGCGGCATGACCGGTGGCAATCAGGCTTTGTCCACGTGGAATACTTAACGACAAAGAAATCGTGCCGGTTGCCGGTTCCCATAACCAATAGCCCACTTGATCGTGAAAGGTTTCCACTTCATCCGGCTGTACAATCCGCGTGTGATAACGTAAGCCGTAATACAGTTGTGGACCATTAGTTTGTGCATCAATCGGTTGCAACTCGTAATGTTCGATATAAGGATCTTTCTCCGGCCCTTCCGCCTTTGGATTGATATCCAAACCGCGCTTGCCCTCCCAAATTCCCGCCATCGGCGCTAAAGGCCCTAAATTTGCCAGCGTGTTTACATCCGGTTCCGCTTCGGTGTAAATATCTTCCGGATATTGAAAATCGCTCATGATGCTCTCCTTATATCGTTGTGTTGAAACATAAAGTGCGGTGACTTTTTGCTTTATTTTTTACAGCCCGGGAAACCCAAGGCTTCACGGCTGGCATAATAGGCTTCCGCCACACCTTTGGTTAACGCACGAATACGTAAAATGTAGCGTTGGCGTTCAGTAACGGAAATGGCTTTGCGCGCGTCTAACAAGTTAAAGCTGTGTGCCGCTTTTAAAATGCGCTCGTAAGCCGGCAACGGTAACGGACGTTCTAATTCCAATAAACTTTTCGCTTCTTTTTCATATTGATCGAAGCAATAGAATAAGAAATCGGTATCCGCATATTCAAAGTTATAGGTGGATTGTTCCACTTCGTTTTGATGGAACACATCGCCATAAGTGGTTTTGCCAAGCGGGCCGTCAGACCAAACTAAGTCATATACAGAATCCACGCCTTGAATGTACATTGCCAAACGCTCTAAACCGTAGGTCACTTCGCCGGTAACCGGTTTACATTCTAAGCCACCCACTTGTTGGAAATAGGTAAATTGAGTCACTTCCATGCCGTTTAGCCACACTTCCCAGCCCAAGCCCCAAGCACCTAAGGTTGGGTTTTCCCAGTTATCTTCCACGAAACGAATATCGTTTTTGGTCGGGTCAAAGCCAAGCATTTCAAGGGAACCTAAATACAATTCTTGAATATTGTCCGGAGAGGGTTTAATCACCACTTGGAATTGGTAGTAATGCTGTAAACGGTTTGGGTTTTCGCCGTAGCGACCATCGGTCGGACGGCGGGAAGGTTGCACATACGCAAACGCCATCGGCTCAGGGCCTAACGCGCGTAATGCGGTCATCGGGTGAGAGGTCCCTGCGCCCACTTCCATATCAAAGGGTTGCACAATAGTGCAGCCTTGGTTCGCCCAGTATTCTTGTAAGGCAAGAATCATGCCTTGGAAAGTTTTTACATTAAATTTTGTCATAATTGATTCTATAAATTGAAAGGTTAAAAATACGCCTCATTATACTGAAAACACAAGGCAGGATAAAGAAAAGGCAGAAAATTTTGAACAATGGCGAAATCAGAAAAATGCATGAAACAAATAACACAAACTCAAGGAGTTTATAGGATTGGATAGGAACGCTTAGGATATAAAAAAGCCCTTGAAGTCAGTGCGGAATCACCTGTCATTTAAGAAATATAAAAAGCGGTAAAAGCCTTGTAGCATAAGACTCTTAATGCTTGTAGTAACATCGGCTTAAGTTGTTTTATCATAGTGTTACTATCGGTGTTACTAAAATCGTTGGATTAGGTTGGAATGGATAGGATTAAATAGGACAATAAAAAAGCCTTGGAGCGTTATGCGCCAAGACTTTATCGGACTTTATAAAACCTGTTTGGAATTGGATTTGGTGGAGCTGGGGGGAGTTGAACCCCCGTCCGGAATTCCTCTACCGTTAGTACTACACGTTTAGTCAGTCTTTAAGATTCGCTTAACCCTGCGGACAGACACGCGATAATTAAGCTAGTTTGATTCAATTTAATGCTTCGATCCTCAAACGGCGGCTTCCACACGATCTCGTTTGGGTTTGACTCCGCTTTATCCCCGTCTTACGAGCGGAAGCTGGGGAGCGAAGGCTATGAGCAGGTTATTAAGCTGCTAAAGCGTATTGTTCGTCGTTTGCGACTATTTTTTTGCGGTTTATTTACGAGGCCTACCGCACCTCGACGTGCACCTCGGGCTTCGCTAATCCCGTCGAATCCAGAATCAGCCCCAAAAGTAGGCGTAAGGATAGCAAAATATCACCCTAAAATAAAGCCTCTCCCTCATTTTCATAGGAATCCACATTGACTCGCCATATTTATAGTTCGCTTTGAGGCTCCCTTATCAGCTTATTTGGGGAGCAGGCTTTCAATTTCCTTTGGCATAGCTTTCGGTGAAGGAATGAGAACTTGCTTATGACGACTTAATTCACCTTTTTCCAAAAGAATCGTACTTTTCGGCACTTTAAATAACTTGCTGAGGAATTTCAGCAAATGCGCATTTGCCTGCCCTTCTATCGGTGGTGCCGTGATACAAACCTTTAATTCACCGTTATGCAACCCGACGATTTTATCCTGCGCCGCTTTAGGCTGTAGAAAAATCACCAATCGCAAATCATTACCTATACAGGTTACCGCCATGTTTCCCCCATCTACAATGTTGCAATAGCCCAAAGTTGACCAAATACGTCATACAACACTTTGTTGGCAAAGAATAAAACGAATACCACGACCATCGGTGAGAAATCAATCATGCCGGTATTCGGCAACAGTTTGCGAATCGGGCGCAGTAACGGCTCACTCAACTGATACAACATATATTGCATGGCGTTAGGCGAACGATTAAACCAACTCATTATCGCGCTAATCAATAACACATAAAAAATCGCTTCCCCTACGGCGTGTACCACATTCAGAACACCAACGAGGACATAAGCGACAAGTGAGGCTTCTGCCATATCTAAAAACTGAATAACTGCTAATTTCCCTACACCCAAAATAAAACAAGCAAGCAATGCGGCAAGATTCACGCCTTTCACCGTAGGCGCAAATTTCCCTAAAACATTTAACACGGGCTGCGTGACTTTGACTAACGCCTGAGAAAGCGGATGATAAAAATCCACCTTGGCAATCTGAAACCACGCGCGCAAAACGAAAATAAAACCGTAAATACTGATGACGGTTGACAGTAAAAATTGCATTGTATTCATAATATTTCCTTCATTTTATTTAAATTTATGCCTGTAACCAAAACGTCACCGGCCCCTCATTGACTAGACTCACTTGCATATCCGCAGCAAATCGGCCGCATTCCACCTTTACTTTTTCACCGCACTTTTGTGCAAAATATTCATAAAGTTCGTTTGCTAACGATGGGGTTGCGCCTTTGGAAAAGCTCGGACGAAGCCCTTTTTGCGTATCCGCCACCAACGTAAATTGCGACACCACCAAGACTTCGCCAGTCACTTGTTGCACGTTCAAATTCATCTTGTCGTTCTCGTCGCTAAACACGCGATAATTCAGCACTTTCTCCGCCAATTTATCCGCTTTGGCGCGATCGTCATCTTTTTCGACGCCCAGCAACACCAACAAGCCTTTGCCGATTTGCCCGACGACTTCGCCACCCACTTCCACTTTCGCCTGCGTTACCCGTTGAATTAATGCGATCATAATTCTTCTCTACGTTTTAAATGTTGTTCTAAATTGACAAGATAAAACTCAATATCCTGTTCGTTATATCCTAAAATCCGCCCAATCTCCCTTTCTATCTCAGGTATAAACTCAGTTGCGCCTTCTGCTAACAAGTGCTTTAATTTTTCCGCCTGAACCTCGTAGCCTTTCCGATAAACAATAAAATTTATTAACGCAAAGTCATCTGTCGATACGTAAATTTCATTAGCTTGTTCCAGAACAACAAAAATCCCTTGTTCAATATATGGGAAAAATTCAGCAGGGATGCCTAAATCATTATTAAATAAAGCTACATTCTTTTTATGATTAAGCATTAACGCTAACTCTTTGCCTTCATGTGGTCCCAAAACCCCATTCATAATGAATTCTCCTGTTTTTTCCACCGCACTTCTGCCAACACTGCTGCTAATTGCGCGCCGAGCAACACAACCGTCCAGCTTAACTGAATCCACAGCAACATAATTGGCAGAGTCGCCATCGCGCCATAAATTAATTGATAAGAGGGAAACGTCACGATGTACCAAGTAAAGGCTTGCTTACCCAACGTAAAAAACACCGCGGCAATCAGCGCACCTGCGGCGGAATGTTTAATACTAACTTTCTTATTCGGTACCACCATGTAAATCAGGGTAAAAATAAACCACGTAGATAAAAATGGCACAAAACTCAAGAGTTTTAAACCGAAAGAAAAGTTCGACGCGCTCTCAAACATGGTCTTTACATAAGCACTAGCAGCGATACTGACGCCAACTAACAGCGGGCCAAGCGTCAGAATCAACCAATAAATCGCAAAAGACGTAAAAATCGGTCGCGTTTCGGTGTCATGCCAAATGCTGTTTAGCGTGCGATCGATGGAATTAATCAACATCAGCGCCACGACAATCAAGCTGATAATCCCCACCGCACTCATTTTTTTGGAATTATTCACAAATTCATCAATGTACTGTCCCACCATGTCACTTGCTGACGGGGCAAAATTGGTGAAAATAAACTCTTTCAACGCACCCGTTACTTCATTAAACACCGGAAATGCCGAGAAAATAGAAAACACCACCATAATCAACGGCACAATGGCAAGCATGGTGCTGTACGTTAAATAACCGGCGGCTTGGGTTAATTTATTCTGATTAAAACGCTGCCAAAAGATTGTAAAAAACGTTTTCCACTCACTCATAAAAAGCCCCCGCAACAATGCTTAAATTTTTTGCCGGAACCGCACACGCAAGGTTGTTTCATCGTCGGCAGCGGCACCGTTGGATCGACAAAATACCAACGCCCATCAATTTTCACAAAAATCGACCGCTCATGATGCGTCTGTTCCCCCTCCTCACCTTGAAAAACGGCGTGAAATTCCACCGCACTTTGGGTTTTCGTTAAGCTTTCCGTGTTCAAAATTTTTAATCCCAGCCATTGTGTTTCCTCCGCCCATGTTTGAATGGCTTGTACGTTAAGTAACGCCCGTTGGCTCGGCACGGTGGTTTCTACAATATAAGGCACATTTTTCAACACATAAGCGGCATAGCGGGAGCGCATGAGTTGCTCAGCGGTTTCAGGAAATTGCGTATGTGCATGAAAACGCCCACAACAATCCTTGTAAGATTTGCTTGATTGACAAGGGCAAGCTGAATCTAAAAGTGCGGTCATGTTTAGCTCTGTTTTTCTTGTAATTTCATCAGTTTTGAATTTAACGAACGCTTAAATGCCGG
>NZ_CALIWN010000002.1:0-16304 GCF_938046485.1 uncultured Aggregatibacter sp.
CGCCGCATCATACACGTCTGCTAAATGTTGGAAATTTAAGTGCGTATAAATTTGCGTTGTCGATAAATGACTGTGTCCGAGCAATTCTTGTACCGCGCGTAAATCCGAACTGGCTTCCAACATATGGGTGGCAAAAGAGTGGCGAAGTTTGTGCGGATTCAAATGGCTATTCAGCCCTTGTCGAATGCCCCAGCGTTCCAAGCGCATTTGAATCGAGCGCGTGGACATACGATTCCCCAACTGACTGACAAACAACGCATCGTCTTTTGGGTTAAATAACAACCGCACTTTGAGCCATTGTTGAATGGCGTGGGAAGCATAACGCCCCAGTGGCACAATGCGCTCTTTGTTCCCTTTACCAATCACCCGCACTTCACGCACGCGAAGATTAATGCTGTTTAAGTTCAATCCTTGCAATTCCGACAAACGCAAACCGGAGCTGTAAAACAATTCAATCATGGCGCGATCGCGGATATCAATGGGTTCTTTGCTGTCGTTGGCAAGTAATAGCTGAATTTGATCCCTATCGATGTTTTTGGGTAAATGTTTGGGTTGCTTAGGCGCGGAAACGCCCACGGCCGGATTCACCTTGAGCTGCCCTTGATACACCAAATAACTCAAAAAGCGGCGCAACGCAGAAAGGCGTAACGCCAAGCTTTTTTCTTTTAAGCCATCTTGTTTACTGCTTTGTGCCAACACATAGCGCACGACACTTGGTGTGACTTGTTGCCATTGTTGAATTCCGGCATCCTGCAAAATGGCGATAACGCGCACCAACTGATGCTGATAGTTGGTCAGCGTATGAGGGCTCACTTGACGTTCAATGCGCAAGTAAGTCAGGTATTTTTGCAGTTCGTTTTGCATCGCGATGATCGAAAATTAGAGATAAATCACGCCGTCATAGACATGGGTAGCGCTACCGGTCATATACAGCGGATGCCCTTCGCCTTGCCATTCAATCAGCAAACTGCCGCCGGGCAAATCTACCTGCACTTCATTGTCCAATACGCCTTGCATAATCCCCACAGCGACTGCCGCACAAGCACCGCTACCACAGGCTTGGGTTTCGCCCGCGCCACGCTCATGTACGCGTAATTTAATATGTTTGCGATTCACCACCTGCATAAACCCGGCATTCACCCGTTCAGGAAAACGCTCATGGTTTTCAAGTAATGGTCCGAGCTGCGCTACATTGGCCGTGTGAATATCGTCCACCTGCACCACACAATGTGGATTGCCCATGGATACCGCGCCACAGAGTACCGTCTGAATTTCCGTGCGCAGAATATAATTTTTCTCAAATTTATTGGCGGTAAACGGAATTTTATTCGGATCCCAAATAGGTTCGCCCATGTTCACACGCACATTGTCGTCTTCTTTGACGGTCAACACCATTTTGCCATTTTGTGTACTGACGGCGATATCTTTTTTGTTGGTTAAACCTTTAAGCGTCACAAAACGGGCAAAACACCGGGCACCATTACCACATTGCGCCACTTCACTGCCGTCCGCATTAAAAATACGATAATGAAAATCCAATTCGGGATCATAAGGCGGTTCCACCACCAACAGCTGATCAAAACCAATGCCACGATGACGATCGGCTAAACGTTTAATGGTGTCGGCAGGAAAATAAACGTTCTGCGTAACCGCATCCACCACCATAAAATCATTGCCGAGTCCGTGCATTTTAGAAAATTGCATATCTATCCTTAAATAAATGAATTTTGCGGAATTATAACACATAAGGTACCACTTTCACTCGAGCCGTTCGTTCCGTTATCAATAGAAATGAAAAATAAAGTGCAGTCTATTTTTCAATTATTTTTAATAAAAAAAAATATCGGAAAAATACTTGCTTTTGAGCGCGATCTCTTGCTATTAATTAATCCCTCAAATTTTCTCTAATAAAGGATACATTTATGAAAAACGTTGGTTTTATCGGTTGGCGCGGAATGGTGGGTTCCGTTTTAATGGAACGTATGCAGCAAGAAAATGATTTTGCGAACATCAATCCGGTTTTCTTTACCACCTCTCAAGCCGGCCAAGCCGCACCGACATTTGCCGGTAAAGACGCAGGCACATTAAAAGATGCGTTTGATATTAACGAATTGAAAAAATTAGACATTATCGTCACTTGCCAAGGCGGTGATTACACCAACGATGTGTATCCAAAATTAAAAGCGGCCGGTTGGGATGGCTATTGGGTAGATGCAGCGTCTGCATTGCGTATGGAAAAAGATGCCATCATCGTCTTAGATCCGGTAAACCAACACGTGATTAGCGAGGGCTTGAAAAACGGCGTGAAAACCTATGTGGGCGGTAACTGTACGGTGAGCTTGATGTTAATGGCGTTAGGCGGGCTATTTAAACAGGATTTAGTGGAATGGATTTCCGTGGCGACTTACCAAGCCGCGAGTGGTGCCGGCGCTAAAAATATGCGTGAGTTGTTGGTACAAATGGGCGAGCTCAATGGCGAAGTCAAAACATTATTGGCACAACCGCACTCTTCTATTTTAGACATTGAACGCGCCGTTACGGCAAAAATGCGTGACAGCGATTTCCCAATTGATAACTTCGGCGCACCATTAGCCGGCAGCTTGATTCCATGGATTGATAAACTTTGGGAAAACGGACAAACCAAAGAAGAATGGAAAGGCTACGCAGAAACCAACAAAATTCTTGGCTTAAGCGACAACCCGATTCCGGTAGACGGCTTATGTGTACGTATCGGTGCTTTACGTTGCCACAGCCAAGCCTTCACCATTAAATTAAAACGTGATATTCCGTTAGCGGAAATCGAGCAAATTTTAGCCTCTCACAACGAATGGGTGAAAGTGATTCCAAATGACAAAGAAACCACATTGCGTGAGTTAACGCCAACCAAAGTGACCGGCACATTAAGCGTTCCGGTCGGCCGTTTACGTAAACTCAATATGGGGCCGGAATACTTAGCGGCGTTCAGCGTGGGCGACCAGTTATTATGGGGTGCGGCAGAGCCGATTCGTCGTATTTTGGTACAGTTGACAGCCTAAAATAAACAATGAAAAAATCCACCGCACTTCCGATATAAAATCGATTTAAAGTGCGGTGGATTTTTTATGTCTTTTTCAAGGAAGATGCTATGCTGCATCGCCCTGTTGTTTTTCATATGCGGAAAGGGTATTTTGCATCAACATCGCCACCGTCATCGGGCCTACGCCCCCCGGTACCGGAGTAATATAGGACGCACGCTGTGCGGCAATATCAAATTCCACATCGCCCACAAGTTTGCCCTCAAGGCGGTTAATGCCCACATCCACCACTACCGCGCCTTCTTTAATCCATTCGCCTTTAATGAATTTCGGTTTGCCCACCGCCACCACTAAAATATCCGCTTGACGAATATGACTCGCCAAATCTTCGGTGAAACGGTGTGTTACGGTCACGGTGCAACCGGCTAACAACAATTCAAGAGCCATCGGACGACCGACAATATTAGAGGCGCCCACGATCACCGCGTGTTTGCCATAGAAAGAAATGCCAGTGGTTTCCAATAATTTCATCACGCCGTAAGGAGTACAAGCGCGCAATGTGGGAATACGTTGGCACAACCGTCCAACATTGTAAGGATGAAAACCGTCTACATCCTTTTCCGGAGAAATTTGCTCAATCACTTTGGTGCTATCAATGTGTTTCGGCAACGGCAACTGCACCAAAATGCCATCAACCTCGGTATCTTGATTCAACTCTTCAATCAGTTCCAACAACGCCTGTTCCGTTGTGGTTTCCGGCAAATCGTAGGATTGTGACGTGATGCCGATTTCAGCACAGCTTTTCCGTTTACTGCCTACATACACTTGTGAGGCAGGATCCGCCCCCACCAAAATCACAGCTAAGCCCGGTGCGCGTTTTCCCTGAGCGACATACTGTGAAATTTGTTGAGCCACATTCGATTTAATTTGACTGGCTAATTGCGTTCCGGAAATAATTTGAGCGGTCATTGGCGTCTCCGATGAAAAAGAAAATACAAACGTTTGCTATTTTGTCAGAAAAGCCCCTTTTATGTAAGCCGAATTGCAATAAATTTAGGCATTCAATGGCAAAATAAAAAAAACTTATTGACTGAATAAGAAAGAAAACTATAATGCTACACATCTTTTCGGCGAGTAGCGCAGTTTGGTAGCGCAACTGGTTTGGGACCAGTGGGTCGTAGGTTCAAATCCTATCTCGCCGACCACCCTCTCTACTTCTTTATGATTCCTTTTACAATGCGCCCTTAGCTCAGCTGGATAGAGCAACGCCCTTCTAAGGCGTGGGTCAAAGGTTCGAATCCTTTAGGGCGTGCCATTTACCCTCAACATCCACCGCACTTTGCCGATAACAAACCCTAATCTGATATCACTGATTTCACTACTGTAATGCTTTTAATGCGTCATGATACTCTTTCGATTGCATTAACAAAATCTTCGCAGCTTCACGCAACTTATCCACATCAGATTCCGGTAAGTAAAAAGACGTTCCGATATTTAACACGTCTTTTTTCAATTGTCCTTCCGGTAGATCTTTCAAACTCACATTCACAAAATAAACCTTAATCTTGGCCTCTCTTTGACGTTTAGCATAAGCGTTCCATTGATTCGCAAATTTTTGTGAATATTGCACGGTCGATTCCGTCGCCTTATCAATCGGCACATTGATCACCGTATCGACCACTTCTCTCACGCCCGGCACATCCGCCGATTTGTCGATATGGCTGGTTCGTTCATTTTGTGCATTCACACTGACCACAACCACATGGCGAAAAGCGGATTTCTTCAATTCGGCATAAAGTTTGCGTACACTGAGCAAATTCGACATATCCAACAAACTGGCCAATCCTAAATTATCCGTTAAACCGCCATCCACTAAATGCAAATAAGGTTGTTCTACACTATCTTGATAACGCGCTAAGCGCTTTTGCATGGCATTAAAATTGTTCAATAACAAGTGATTGCCCGGCTGAGTTTGCATAAGAAACGCTTTTTTGCTTTCTGCGTGGCAAAGACCGGCATGATTATTCAAGGTGATTGGTGAAAAAATTAATGGTACTGCACTGGATGCCGCCACCGCACGCGCAATTTCAATATCATTCAAATCCACGCAAAGCCAATCAAAGAAGTCTTGCGTAAACGACACTTTCTGTCCTGCCGTCATATCTGTGGCGTTAATTACCGCAAACGGTCCTTTACGTTTCCGTGCCAAATCGGCAAACGTCTTTCCGTTATATAACGCTAAATTCAGTTGCTCTTGCAATAAATCGCTACGCCCGAATTGCGGCGAAGTAAGCCGAGGCACATTGCTCAAAGAAAACACTTCATTAATGACTTTTTTTTGGAAATCTTTCTTGAGAAAAAACTCCTTAAATTTGGGGATCGTTTCTTGCCCTTCTAACGCCAAATAGGCCGCCAACACCGAACCGCCGGACACGCCATACACCACATCAATATTTTGTAATAACGTATCGCCCCTTTCCGTTGGGCGTACTGTTGCCTGCTGAAACTGTTCTAACACGCCATATCCCAAAGACACCGCCCGTGAGCCACCACCGGAAAAAGTGACAATCACTAAATTTTCTTTTTCCAGCGCTTGTTGCATGGTCTTTTCTAAACGGTACCCCTTTTCTGGGTCAATTTGGCTGAGGGTTTTCGCGGGTTGGTAAAGGATGGAATGGCACGCCGTGAGCAATACCATGCTACTGGCCAGTAAGGTTCTATTCAAAAGAAGCGTCACACGTTTCATAGCCTATCCTCGACGTTGATGGGATAAGATTGATTCTACAACGCTTAAAGATAAAGGGGAAAGTGCGGTCAATTTTTTCACCGTTTTTATTTGAGAAATGTGATCAACACGGCAAAAGTGCGGTCATTTTTTCAGTATTTTGAAAATGCACGGAAAATCCACCGCACTTTACTTCATCTCTCGCAATCGTTTTAAGATCCCTTTCATTTTCTCATCCAATTGTGCTGTCAAACGCAACGTTTCACCACTGTGTGGATGTTCAAAACGAATAGAATAAGCATGTAAAAATAAACGATTCAAACCTAATTCGGCCATTTGTTGATCGAATACTTTGTCGCCATATTTGCTATCTAACGCAATGGGATGTCCGGCATATTGCGTATGCACGCGGATTTGATGGGTTCGCCCCGTGACCGGCGAAGCTTTCACCAAAGTAGCATTAACGTAACGCTCTTCCACAGAAAAGCGGGTTTCCGACGGTTTACCTTGTTCACTGACTTTCACAATGCGCTCGCCGCTCGACAGCTCATTTTTCAACAGCGGTGCCTGCACCACTTTACAGTGTGATTGCCACTGCCCACGCACAAGCGCTAAATACTCTTTTTGAATCGTTTTTTCACGCAACTGTTCATGTAAATGACGCAACGCAGAACGCTTTTTCGCTACCAATAAAATCCCCGAAGTATCGCGATCTAAACGATGAACCAATTCCAAGAAACGCGCCTCCGGACGAAGCGCACGTAATGCCTCAATCACGCCAAAATCTAGCCCGCTCCCCCCATGCACGGCGATACCGGAAGGTTTATTAAGTACTAGTAAGTAATTGTCTTCAAAAATAATGTGTTGTTCTAATTGGGCGACTTTGGTGAGTTTATGAGAAACGGTTTCCTGTGCTTTTTCTGCCACACGTACCGGTGGAATTCGCACCACATCCTCGGCTTGTAATTTATATTCCGGCTTACTTCTGCCTTTATTCACCCGCACTTCGCCTTTGCGTACAATGCGATAAATCAGACTTTTAGGTACGCCTTTTAAGCGCGCAAGGAGAAAATTATCTAATCTTTGACCTGCTTCATCATCGCTTATGGTGAGAAATTGCACGTTCGGGTTAACTACTTTTTCATTCATTTTGTGTTTATTACGATCTTTTACATAAAAATTGGCGCGCATCATAGCATATTGTATGGTGAGTTTGAATGTCGCAAAGAATCTTCCACAAAGGGTGAAACGCCTTGCTAAAAATCCCTATTCAAGCGATAATAGTGAGCCTTTTTTGAGTCAAAAAAGGCTTTAAAATAAACAGGTTATCATTGATAAAATACAATGCAGCATTCGGCATAAGACGTTGTTATTGCAATGATTTTTAACCATCAACATGAGCGACAGCTTGCAAACCATTTTTTAACCGGTTTTGTTTTTATTCACATATCAAGATGATATGAGTGTGAATAAGGTTGCCAATGCGCCCAGCAGATGACAGTCGGGAAGACGGACATTCTGCGACAGACACGAGGTCGGCGACTAAGCAAAGTGCGGTCATTTTTGATGACGTATTTTTAGGGGATAACCCCCTTTCGATAAAAGAGAAAACGAATGAAAAGAATGTTAATCAACGCAACTCAAAAAGAAGAGTTGCGCGTTGCGTTAGTCGATGGACAACGCTTATTCGACCTGGACATTGAAAGTCCTGGTCATGAACAGAAAAAAGCCAATATTTACAAAGGGAAAATCACTCGCGTTGAGCCGAGTTTAGAAGCCGCTTTTGTGGATTATGGCGCAGAACGTCACGGTTTTTTACCGTTAAAAGAAATTGCACGTGAATATTTCCCGGCGGATTATGTCTATCAAGGTCGTCCGAATATTCGCGATATTATTTCTGAAGGACAAGAAGTTATTGTTCAAGTGAACAAAGAAGAACGTGGCAATAAAGGTGCTGCGTTGACAACCTTTATTTCCTTGGCAGGAAGTTATTTAGTGATCATGCCAAACAACCCTCGTGCAGGTGGCATTTCTCGTCGCATTGAGGGCGATGAACGTTTGGAATTAAAAGATGCCTTGAGTTCTTTGGATGTGCCTGAAGGTATCGGCTTAATCGTACGTACCGCCGGTGTAGGTAAATCGCCGGAAGAATTGCAATGGGACTTAAAAGTGCTATTGCACCATTGGGAGGCAATCAAACAAGCCTCAGAAAGCCGCCCTGCGCCGTTCTTAATTCACCAAGAAAGTGATGTTATCGTGCGTGCGATTCGCGACTATTTGCGTCGTGATATCGGCGAAATTCTGATTGATAGTCCGAAAGTCTATGAAAAAGCGAAAGCACACATCAAATTAGTGCGTCCGGATTTCATTAATCGCGTGAAATTGTATCAAGGCGAAGTACCGCTGTTCAGTCATTATCAAATCGAATCCCAAATTGAATCCGCTTTCCAACGTGAAGTGCGTTTACCTTCCGGTGGTTCTATTGTCATTGACGCCACTGAAGCCTTAACAGCCATTGATATTAACTCCGCACGTTCTACCCGTGGTGGCGATATCGAAGAAACCGCATTAAACACTAACCTTGAAGCCGCAGATGAAATTGCGCGTCAACTTCGTTTACGCGACCTGGGTGGTTTAATTGTGATTGACTTCATCGACATGACACCGGTTCGCCATCAACGTGAAGTGGAAAACCGCATTCGCGATGCCGTACGTCAAGATCGCGCACGTATTCAAATTAGCCGCATTTCCCGCTTCGGTTTGTTGGAAATGTCTCGCCAACGTTTGAGTCCGTCATTAGGTGAATCCTCTCATCACGTCTGTCCGCGTTGCCAAGGCACCGGTAAAATCCGTGATAACGAATCACTTTCACTTTCTATCTTGCGTTTATTGGAAGAAGAAGCGTTAAAAGAAAATACCAAACAGGTTCACACCATCGTTCCGGTACAAATTGCTTCTTACTTATTAAACGAAAAACGTAAAGCTATTCATAGCATCGAAAAACGCCATAATGTCGATATTATCGTGGTACCAAACGAAGCGATGGAAACACCGAACTTCAGTGTGTTCCGTGTTCGTGATGGCGAAGAAGTGAATGAGTTAAGCTACAATTTGGCAAAATTACATCAAGATCAAGACGAAACCTTTGCTGCAGAGGAATCGTTGGTTTCTCGTAATATTGAAGCGACACAGGCAGAAATACCGGCGGTGGAAAGTGCGGCAGTTTCTTTGGCCATTACAATGCCAGCACCGGAGCCGGTTGAACGTAAAGCGCCGAAAGCACCATCTTTATTAAGCCGTTTATTCGCTGCATTAAAAGGTTTATTTGCGTCTGAGCCAAAACCGGAAGAGAAAAATAAAAAAGCTCGTCCAAACAACAGAAACATGAACAACCGTAATCGTCGCAATCAAGATCGTCGTAACAACCGTCGTGTTCGCAACGAAAATACGGAAAACGTTGTTGAAGAACAAAGTGCGGATAAATTTGAAGCGAGAAATCGTTACCAAGAGCGCAACGCTAAACGTAATCGTAAACCTGAAGTGATTGAAGAAATCATTAAACCTGAATCTTCTACCCCGGTTACCGAAGAAAAGGCTGAACCTGCACAACGTCGTCAACGTCGCGACTTACGCAAAAAAGTCCGCGTTTATGATGAGGTAAATGACATTCAAGCTGACCAAGCAGAAAAGGTTTCATTTGTTGAAAACGTGAATGTTGCTCATGCCCCAGAGGAATCCATTGTTTCTACGGAAGCAACAGAAATCTCAAATGAACCTGAACGCAATCGTGATAATGCGCGTCAACGTCGTTTACCACGTCATTTACGTGTGAATAACCAACGCCGTCGTCGTCCGCAAGAAAAATCACCAATGCCATTATTTGCTGCGGTAGCCTCTCCGGAGTTAGCCAGCGGAAAAGTTTGGATCGATATGACACAAATCAATCAACCGAAAGAAAAAGAAAATGCGTTCTTATCTGTTGATGAGCTACTTGAACAACAAAATCAATCAAGTGCAGAAACCGAGAAGAGCCTTACTGTGCCAGCCTTGGATATGATTGTTGAGAAAGCTAAAAATGACGTTCAACCGTTAACTGAATTTATTGCTCAGCCGGCAAATGATTCTGTTGAGAAGAAAATTCAGGCATCTTTAGAACGTTTAAATCATAACGTGACGTCAGAACCCACTACGGCAGTAGCTGAACAGGTCGAGCCGAAAACAGCACATGAGGTGAAATTCATGGCTGAAACCGACCGCACTTATGTATTCAACGGACGAATTGGAACATTCTCTGCAGTCGCGCATACCAAAGCAGAGGCGACATTAGCCAAAGCCTCGGATGAACCGATACAGACTTATCCCGTATCTGAATGGAAAAAATCCCGCTATTATTTCTACGGCAAAGGCGCGGCAGGACATCATACGGCAATCAGCCATGTTTATGCGGAGCCGACGAAGGCGGAAGTAAAATAATACTATCGACTGAAAATAAAGCAGTTAAATGATTTCTTTTATTTAACTGCTTGACTTAAATAACGAGAGTCCGTATTATTCACGTCACTTCAACACACGGAGGAATGGTCGAGCGGTTGAAGGCACCGGTCTTGAAAACCGGCGAGGGTTTACGCCCTCCCTGGGTTCGAATCCCAGTTCCTCCGCCATATTCAGAAAAGGCGCTAAGTTTTTACTTAGCGCTTTTTTGTTGCATTAAAATAATGCCTAAAAATAGAATGAATGCGTCACCTAAATGCGCCATGGTGTAACAAATCAAGAAAAAAGGCCAAACCGCTGTTTAACAAAGGTTTGACCTTAAGAAATCATATTCGCTGAAGAATTATGATCTAACAGCAATCGCTTCGATTTCTAATCCAACATCTTTCGGCAAACGCGCGACTTCGACACAAGAACGTGCCGGAAAACTTGGATGATGATGCGCCTTGAAAAAGGCTTCATACTCTGCGTTAACTGTTGCAAAATCTTTTAAATCTTTCACAAATACCGTGGTTTTCACAATATCTTTCACGCCTAAACCGGCTTGTTCTAAAATCGCTTTAATATTTTCTAAAGACTGTCTCGCTTGTTGAGCAATATCTGTCGGAATCTCGCCAGTTTGCGGGTTCACCGGAATTTGTCCGGAGGTCAACACAAAATTACCCAAATCAACGGCTTGAACATAGGGGCCGATGGCTGCCGGTGCTTTATCGGTATGAATTACGTTTGTCATTTTTACCTCATTTTCTTCTGGTTACGACTTTTCTCACGACAGTTTCTAGAGAGACCAGAAACCATCAGCAGAAAAGTGCGGTCAATTTTTATGATGTTTTTACTGATGATGCGTGCTAAATGTTTAATTCCATGCTCAGATCAATAAAATTTTGGTCCATCTCAAATGCCGGTTTGGCATCTTTGTCTTTGCCTATAATGCGTGCCGGTACGCCGGCGGCGGTGGCATAGTCCGGAACCGGTTGTAGGACCACTGAATTAGCACCGATTTTAGCGTATTTGCCGACTTCGATATTGCCTAAGATCTTCGCGCCGGCACCGATCATCACACCTTCATGAATTTTCGGATGGCGATCACCACATTCTTTACCTGTTCCGCCAAGCGTAACGCCTTGCAAAATAGACACGTTATTTTCAATCACGGACGTTTCCCCTACCACAATACCGGTGGCATGGTCAAACATGATGCCATGGCCGATTTTTGCTGCCGGGTGAATATCCACATCAAACGCCACAGAAATCTGATTTTGCAGGTAAATCGCAAGTGCTTTGCGATTTTGTTGCCATAAATAGTGTGTAATACGATAACTTTGAATGGCATGAAACCCTTTTAAATAAAGCAATGGTGTTGACCAAAGCTCCACTGCCGGATCGCGCTGACGCACCGCTTGAATGTCACAGGCAGCACATTCAATGATGCTTGGTTTTTCCTGATAGGTTTCTTCAATAATCTCACGCAAGGCAATTGCCGGCATAATCGTATTGGCTAATTTGTTCGCTAAAATATAACTTAACGCGCTGCCTAAGTTATGGTGTTTTAAAATGGTGGAATGGAAAAAACTGGCAAGCATAGGTTCATTCTCTACCAACTCTTTCGCTTCCTGACGAATAGATTGCCAAACCGTTGATGACATGAATTATTCCTCTTTACGTTCTCTGCCTAATAAATTTACTGCCGCTTCTTTTGCATTTTTACCACAAAATAGCACTTGATAAATTTGCTCCGTGATAGGCATTTCGATACCGTGCCGTTGCGCAAGCAAATGCGCTTCTTTTGTATTATAAAAGCCCTCCACGACCTGACCGATATTATCCATTGCCGTTTGAGCAGAAAAGCCCTGCCCCAGCATAATACCAAAGCGACGGTTGCGGGATTGATTGTCAGTACAGGTTAAAACAAGATCACCTAACCCCGACATTCCCATAAATGTATTCGGGTTTGCCCCAAGTGCGGTGCCTAAACGGGATATTTCGGCAATGCCACGCGTAATCAGCGCTGTTCTGGCGTTTGCGCCAAATCCCATGCCATCGGAAATGCCTGCACCGATAGCAATTACGTTTTTAATCGCTCCACCCAACTGCACGCCAAGCATATCGTTGTTAATATACACACGAAAATGCTTACTGCAATGAATACGCGCCTGAAACTGCAACGCAAATTCTTCGTTATTCGACGCTAAAGTAATTGCTGTAGGAAGCCCTGATGCCAACTCTTTAGCAAAGGTTGGCCCAGAAAGCACTGCTAACGGATAGTGGTTGCCTAATTTTTCCTTAATCACCTCTTCTAACAAACGACCGGTATCCCGCTCCAAACCTTTCGTTGCCCAAATGATACGACTGTCAGGACGTAAGTGCGGTCGAATTTGTGAGAGAATTTCACCAAAGCAATGACTTGGAATCGCCAACAATAAATCCCGTGAGGCTTGAATCGCTTTCGCTAAATCGGCTTCCAGAGATAACGCCTCAGGGAAAATAATATCCGGCAAAAATTCTGCATTTTGTCGCTCAGCATTCAGTTTCTGCATTTTTTGCGGATTGTGCCCCCAAAGGTAAGTGGGATGTCCATTACGTGAAAATGCAATGGCTAATGCCGTACCGAAAGAACCGGCACCTAACACAGTAATTGAAGAATGGGTCAAAGTCGTATTCATCATTAACTCCTTGAATGGCGAAAAAGACGGTAACGAAAAAAATAAACCCGCTTTATCACTTAATGAAGCGGGTTTTGCAGATTAGTTCACGCTTGGTTGTTCTTCGGATTCTTGCTCTTGTTGTTGACGTTGTAAATACTCAACAAATAATGCGTCGAAGTTCACCGGAGAAAGGTTTAATGCTGGGAATGTGCCACGATTAACTAAGTTAGAGACTAATTCGCGCGCATATGGGAATAGCATATTTGGGCATTGCGCTGTTAAACAATGCGCCATTTGCATATCATCTAAACCACTAATCGTGAATACACCGGCTTGTTTAACTTCACAAATAAACGCCACATCACCGGAATCTTCCAATGTGGTTTCAACGGAAAGATTTAAACACACTTCATATAAATCATCGCCTAATTTTACGGTTTCAGTAGATAAATCAAACGATAATTTCGGTTTCCATTCTTGATGGAAAATATGTGGAAGATTTGGCGCTTCAAAAGAAATATCTTTGACATAGATACGTTGAATTTGAAGTACGGCTTGAGCCTCTTGCTCTTCGTTCATCACGTCTTTTTTTTCTTCGGTCATATTGGAGTCCTTATTTATTTTCTAACTAAAGGTAAGCTTGCTGCACGCCAGCCTGCTAAGCCATCTTTTAATGTATATACATGATTAAAGCCTTGTTTTGCCAACATCTCGGCAGAGGTTGTCGAGGTTACCCCATTTGTACACACTAAAATCACCGGCGTGTCTTTATGTTGTTCAATTTTGCCAATGTTGTGATTTTTAATTTCGGTAGGCAACAGGTTGAGGCTATTGATAATATGCCCATTGGTAAACTCATCAATAGAACGCAAGTCAATAACCACGGCATTTTGATTGTTAATTAAGGCAATTGCTTCAGCGTTATCAATCACCTTTGTTTTACTGGTGGCGGCTTTAATAAAGCTGAAAATCACCATAATACACACAGCCACCCAAGCAACAACAATGAGTGTATGATTTTTGGCAAACGCCGTTGCCATCGGCATAAATTCTTCCATTTGTTTCTCAATCATTAGGTTTAAAAAGAAAGCTAGAGTATAACTTTACTTTCGCCATTTATCAAAAATTATTGTTTTTATTCCAAGGCAGAACTTGCTCAAATAACAATCATTTATTGATTTAAAATGTGACCTAGATCATAAATCAATCAGAACATCAAATCTCTTACATACTCACTATTACGTAATTCTTATATAATTAAACCGATTTTTGAGTTACGACATCTTGATTTATCTTAAATAAGGTAGGTCTATCAAATATCGCTGAGTATAATTTCTTATACCCCATACAAGTTTTATGTTTTACTTAAAGGAGGCAGTATGTCTGCTATGTTTTTACTTCAGTTC
Source organism: uncultured Aggregatibacter sp. (assembly GCF_938046485.1). NCBI lineage: Bacteria > Pseudomonadati > Pseudomonadota > Gammaproteobacteria > Pasteurellales > Pasteurellaceae > Aggregatibacter > uncultured Aggregatibacter sp. The sequence continues at coordinate 14,282 of NZ_CALIWN010000002.1, forward strand.
GCCATCGTGTTGCTCTGTATTTTAGTCGGTGCGCGCGTGGGTGGTATCGGTTTGGGTGTCTTTGGCGGCTTGGGGCTAGCTATCTTATCTTTCGGTTTCGGCTTAAAACCGGCGGGTTTGCCAATTGACGTGATGTTTATGATTATGGCAGTAGTTTCTGCGGCAGCAGCAATGCAAGCATCAGGTGGTTTAGATTACATGATCAAAATTGCGACAAATATTTTACGTCGCAATCCAAAACATATTACATTTATCGCCCCTGCAGTGACTTGGACCTTTACGCTATTAGCCGGTACGGGCCACGTTGCCTATTCTGTATTACCGGTAATTGCTGAAGTGAGTCGTCAAAATGGCGTCCGTCCTGAACGTCCAATGTCCATGGCGGTTATCGCCTCTCAATTTGCGATTGTTGCCAGTCCGATTGCTGCCGCTGTAGTTGCAGTTGTCGCGTATCTTGAACCGCAAGGCATTCATTTAGGGGATGTGTTAATCGTTACAATTCCTTCTACTATTCTGGGAATTTTCTGCGCTTGTCTATTTGTCAATAAAATGGGTAAAGAATTAAAGGATGATCCGGAATATCAACGTCGTTTACACGATCCAAAATATGCGGAAGCCTTTAATTCAACTGTCGTCGGTAAAGAGCTTGAAATTAGCAAATCCGCCAAAATCTCCGTATCCCTTTTCTTATTTGGTGCATTACTTGTTGTGTTAATGGGAGCAATGCCTTCTCTTCGTCCGGTATTTGATGGCAAACCAATGGGTATGGCGCATACCATTGAGATCATCATGCTATCTATCGGTGCGTTAATTATCTTAACCTGTAAACCGGATGGCACTGAAATTACTAAAGGTTCTGTATTCCACGCCGGTATGCGTGCGGTAATCGCTATTTTCGGTATTGCATGGTTAGGTGATACCTTAATGCAAGCCCATATGGAAGAAGTTAAAGGTTTAGTAAAAGGTTTAGTCGAAACCGCACCTTGGACATTTGCTTTCGCCTTGTTCATACTTTCAGTGTTAGTTAACAGCCAAGGTGCTACTGTAGCAACTCTATTCCCATTGGGTATTGCTCTTGGTATTCCACCGGCAATTTTGATTGGTGTGTTTGTTGCGGTAAACGGCTATTTCTTCATCCCGAACTACGGCCCAATCATTGCTTCAATTGACTTTGACACAACCGGTACAACACGAATCGGTAAATACATTTTTAACCACAGTTTCATGCTACCAGGCTTATTAAGTATGGCATTTTGTTTAGGTTTCGGCTTATTATTTGCCAATATCTTGCTATAACAACATTCCTTAATACAACATATAGCGCCTAATATCAGGCGCTATTTTTTTACATTCATAATTCGCACGAAATAACGTCAAAAATGACCGCACTTTATTTCTCATCGCAGAATCGGCAAAACGAAACTCTCCTTCCCAACAAGCTAAGGGAGAACCTATGAAAACAATAGCATTAGGTAAAGGGATAATATTATGCCAAAACAAAATATACAAAATGCTCTTTAAAGACGACATTTTATTGTTGACTAGATGATTAGATAAAGATTTGAAGGCGTTATAATGTCTAGTGTAACAAGGTCTATAAACAACCACTACCAATATTCATTGGTCATCAATGTAAAAAAGAGTGTACTACTCGCTCAATCTTTTTATAAAGCACATAAGATATATAGAATGCTCTACATTCTCAAAAACGGGAAACAAACTGTCAAACTATTTACTGTTTAGTATTTGCCTGAACAATTACAGTTAAACTAAAACAAGATATTCACACGAAATTTAAATAGAATTTATAAAAAGATAGAATATTTTGATGGGATATATAACTAGGGTATAATCAATGGCAGGGGCGGAGAGGCTCGAACTCCCAACACCCGGTTTTGGAGACCGGTGCTCTACCAATTGAACTACGCCCCTATTGGTATGTAACTTTAGATAACTGAAATTGGCGGAATGGACGGGACTCGAACCCGCGACCCCCTGCGTGACAGGCAGGTATTCTAACCAG
>NZ_CALIWN010000003.1:0-22009 GCF_938046485.1 uncultured Aggregatibacter sp.
AGATACTGGAAACACCTTTAGGTCATTTGTAGTGGAATAGATCATAAAAAGTGCGGTCAATTTTTCGGATGTTTTACGCTTTTAAACCCTATCCGGTTCGCCTTGATGCGAGTTGCCAATATTGCAGGCCTTTAAGACGCTATCCCCTGAAAAACACTAAAAAATCCTACCGCACTTTGCTATAATGCGCGACATTCATTTCATTCAAAACAAGAGAAGAATATGACGGATTTTCCTGCCATTCGTGACCTTAACGAGCAAAATCTCAACGAAATTTTACAGCTTTCACAACATCATCCTTTGGTGATCACGTTTTATGCGCCAAGCCATGCAGATTCGGTGGCGTTTGTAAAAACCTTAGAAAATTATGCTAACCAATACCAAGGGCAATTTATGTTAGCCAAAGTGAATTGTGAGAAAGAACAAATGGTTGCGGCACAATTTCGTATTCAAGCATTGCCAACTACTTATTTGTTTAGAGACGGGCAAGCGTTGGATGCCTTTCAGGGAGCCTTGGATAACACCACCTTGCAACAGCGTTTGAGTGTAATTTTGCCGAAAGAGGAAGAAATTAAATTTAATCAGGCGTTGGATTTACTTGCAGTGGAAAATTATGAGCAGGCATTGCCGTTGCTGAAAGAGGCGTGGGAGTTGTCTGATCAGAAAAACAGCGACATCGCGCTACTCTATGCGGAAACCTATATCGCCATGAAAAAAACTGAGCCGGCACAGCAGATTTTGAACAAAATCCCCTTGCAAGATCGCGACAGTCGCTGGCAAGGATTACAAGCGCAAATTGACTTGTTGATTAGAGCCGCCGATACGCCGGAAATTCAACAATTACAGGAAGAATTTGCAAAACAGCCAACCCATGATCTTGCGTTGAAATTGGCGTTGCAATTACACCAAGCCAACCGCAACGAAGAGGCCTTGGAGTTGTTATTTACCATTTTACGTCAAGATTTAGGTGCGGAAGACGGCAAAATCAAGCAGGAATTTTTATCCATTTTGGCCGCCATTGGCAACAACGCTCCGGTAACCAATAAATACCGCCGATTGCTCTATTCATTGTTGTACTGATGGGAAATCTTCTATAATAGCGATCGCAAATATTAAGTTGATAAGGATTGATTATGTCAGATATTAAACACGCGCAATTACTCATTTTAGGTTCCGGCCCTGCCGGTTACACTGCGGCTATTTATGCGGCACGCGCCAATTTAAAACCGGTGCTCGTCACAGGGTTACAACAAGGCGGACAACTCACTACCACCAGTGAAATTGAAAACTGGCCGGGTGATTTCGGTGAAACGACCGGCCCTGAATTAATGCAAAGAATGTTGCAACACGCAGAAAAATTCGAGACCGAGATTGTCTTCGATCATATTAACCGCGTAGATTTATCTTCTCGCCCGTTCAAATTATACGGCGATGCACAAACCTTTAGCTGCGATGCGTTAATTATCGCCACCGGTGCCTCTGCCCGTTATTTAGGTTTGCCTTCCGAAGAAAACTTCAAAGGTCGTGGCGTTTCCGCTTGCGCCACTTGTGACGGTTTCTTCTATCGCAACAAACCGGTTGCCGTCATCGGTGGCGGTAATACGGCCGTGGAAGAAGCGCTCTATTTAGCCAACATTGCTTCTGAGGTGCATTTGATCCACCGTCGCGATAGTTTCCGCGCAGAAAAAATTCTCATCGACCGCTTATACAAAAAGGTGGAAGAAGGCAAAATCGTGCTGCATACTAACCGCACTTTAGATGAAGTGTTGGGCGACAACATGGGTGTGACCGGCGTACGTTTGAAAGACGTGCAATCCGAAGCAACGGAAGAGGTCGCATTAGACGGCGTCTTCGTGGCTATCGGTCATGCGCCGAATACGGAAATTTTCCAAGACCAGTTGGAATTAAAAAACGGCTATATCGTGGTGAAATCCGGTTTAGATGGCAATGCAACCGCCACGTCTGTGGAAGGTGTTTTTGCCGCAGGCGATGTGATGGATCACAACTATCGTCAAGCTATTACCTCTGCCGGCACCGGCTGCATGGCGGCATTAGATGCCGAGCGTTATTTGGATGCGCAAAAAGCATAACTGTTCGGTAGGTGCACCAAGACAACACATTATGCAATATAAGGTGGGCAATAACGTCCACCTTCCGTTTTTCTGTTTCTGATAAAACATAACTTATGGATAAATCTCGTCAAAAATATTTGCAACAATGGCTTCGCACACAGCAAAAGCCGATTAAAAAATATTTGAATCTCAATATTTTGCTCGCCACCTTCTCCTCAGTGATTTTAGTAGGGCAGACTTATCTCTTAGCCTCTTTGCTGCATAAGCTCATTATTCTGGGCGAACCGGTCACCGGCTTAGCGCCTTACTTTATCGGCTTAGTCGTCGGCTTTGCACTACGTGCGCTGATTTTGTGGATCCGAGAAAAAATCGGCTTCAAGTGCGGTCAATTATTACGGAATATTATTCGTCAGCAAATTTTGGATAAAATCCATCAAGTTGGCCCTGCAACGATTAACAATAAACCGGCCGGCAGCTGGGCAACCATCATGTTGGAACAAGTAGAGAACTTGCATAATTTCTACGCCCGCTATTTACCGCAACAAGCGCTTTCCGCCATTGTGCCGATGATTATTCTGATTGCCGTATTCCCGTTGAACTGGGCAGCCGGTTTGATTTTAATGGGCACCGCACCGCTGATTCCTATCTTTATGATTTTGGTGGGCAAAGCAGCAGCAGACAGTAGCCAAAAGAACATGGATACCCTTGCGCGTTTAAGCGGTCAATTCCTCGATCGTCTGCGCGGTTTGGAAACCTTACGTTTATTCGACCGCACTTCCGAGCAAACCCGCCATATTGAAAACACCACGGAAGATTTCCGCGAAACCACCATGGATGTGCTAAAAATGGCGTTCCTCTCCTCTGCTGTGTTGGAATTTTTTACTTCGATTTCTATTGCATTAATGGCGGTGTATTTCGGTTTCAGCTATTTAGGTCAAGTAGAATTCGGCAGTTACGGCACACAGATTACCCTCTTTATCGGTTTCTTCTGCCTCATTCTTGCACCGGAGTTTTATCAACCCTTACGCGACCTTGGTACTTATTATCATGACCGTGCAGCAGGTATTGGTGCGGCAGATGCCATTGTAGATTTCTTGGAAGAAGATTATTTAATCGCCCAAGGGGACAGCAAAGCGGCATTTGAAAGCCAAAGTGCGGTGGAAATTTCAGGTGAAAATGTGGTGGTCTTGTCGCCGCAAGGTAAACCACTGACAGAGACGTTAAATTTCCATATTCCGGCACACAGCCACATCGCTATCGTAGGGCAAAGCGGTGCAGGAAAAACCTCGCTAATTAATGCCATTTTGGGCTTTTTACCTTATGAAGGCAGCCTGAAAATCAACGGGCAAGAATTGCGCAATGTCGATTTAGCCCAATGGCGTAAACATATTGCGTGGGTTGGACAAAACCCGTTATTACTACAAGGCACGATTAAAGAGAATTTATTATTGGGTGACATTCAAGCTTCCGCGCAAGAAATCGATCACGCGTTAGCCTTAGCGCAAGCGAAAGAATTTACCGACCGTCTCGGCTTAGAGGCTGAAATCAAAGAAGGCGGCATTGGCGTGTCCGTCGGGCAAGCACAACGTTTGGCTGTTGCACGTGCGTTACTGCGTAAAGGCAATTTGTTGTTATTGGATGAACCGACTGCCAGCCTTGATGCGCAATCGGAAAATCAGGTATTACAAGCCTTACAACACATCAGTCGCCAACAAACAACCGTGATGATCACTCACCGCATTGAAGATCTGAAACAATGCGACACCATTTTGGTGATGCGCCACGGACAAATTATTCAGCAGGGGCATTTTGAGCAACTGCAACATCAAGGTTTCTTCGCCGAATTATTGGCACAACGACAACAGGATATTAACTAATGCGTGCTTTATTGCCTTTTATTCGTTTATTTAAATTTGCCAAACTGCCGTTAATTTTCGGTGGTTTGTTAATGATTCTAGGGCTTGCCTCCAGCATCGGGTTGCTTACCCTTTCCGGTTGGTTCCTCGCAGCGACCGCGATTGCCGGTTTAGGTTCGCTGTTTAACTTTTTCTATCCCTCAGCCAGCGTACGGGGTTTAGCTATCGGGCGCACTGTGGCGCGTTATTTTGAAAAAGTCGTCACCCACGATGCCACTTTCCGCGTGTTAGCCAAATTACGCGTGCAAGTGTTTAGCAAAATTATTCCATTAAGCCCTGCCGTGCTCAATCGCTATCGTAACAGTGATTTATTAAACCGCTTGGTTGCTGACGTGGATACCTTGGACGGACTTTATCTTCGCCTGATTGCACCATTTATCAGCGCCATTGTGGTGATTACCTTGATTACCCTTGGATTAAGTTTTGTTCATGTGCCACTTGCACTGTTCCTTGGTTTCACGTTACTGACATTATTATTGGTGATCCCAACCATTTTTTACCATTTAGGCAACAAATTCGGCGCAAAATTGACTCAATCGCGCGCCCTGTACCGCACGCAATTTGTGGAATTTATTCAGGCACAAGCAGAACTGTTGTTATTTAACGGGGAAGAAAAACTAAAAGGGAAATTGAGCCAAACCGAACAGCAATGGCAAGCCTATCAACAACAGGAAGCGAATTTATCGGGATTTTCCACCGCACTTTTGTTGTTCGCCAACGGCTTGGTGTTATGTATTGTGATGTGGTTTGCCGCACAAGTAGATTTGGGCAGCGATGAATACCGCGCCGCGTTGATTGGCTTGTTTGCCTTTGCCGCCCTCGCCTCCTTTGAAATTTTAATGCCGATCGGCGCCGCATTCTTGCACATCGGGCAAATGATGGCGTCGGCTGAACGGGTGACGGATATTATCGAACAGCAACCATTGGTGGATTTTTCCGGCACGCAACTTGTTGAAAGCCAAACTCAAGCGCCGTTATTGCAAATTAATCAAGTTCATTTCACCTATCCGCAACGTGATAACCCGGCATTAGTGGACTTAAATCTCTCTATTCAAGCCGGTGAAAAACTCGCCATTTTAGGAAAAACCGGCAGCGGCAAATCGACGCTACTTCAATTATTGGTACGCAATTATGATGCCAACCAAGGAGAAATCTTATTCGCCGGCAATCGCATTCAAGCCTATAGCGAAAGCAGTTTACGCCAACAATTTTGTTTCTTAACGCAACGCGTGCATGTGTTTAGCGATACGTTGCGTAACAACTTGCAACTGGCTAACCATGCGCCATTAAGCGATGAAAAAATGGTTGCCGTGCTACAACAAGTGGGCTTAGAAAAATTGGTGAATCAAGAACAAGGATTAGATTTATGGCTGGGAGACGGCGGTCGTCCATTATCGGGCGGTGAACAACGTCGTTTAGGCTTAGCCCGTGTGTTATTAAATGATGCGCCGATCCTACTCTTAGATGAACCGACAGAAGGCTTGGATCGCGAAACCGAACGCAATATTCTGCAAGCGATTTTGGCACACAGTGTCGGCAAGACTTTAATTATGGTGACGCACCGTTTAACCGCCATTGAGCAATTTGATCAACTTGTGGTGATCGATAACAGTCGATTAATTGAACAAGGTTCGTACAGCGAATTGATCAATAAAGAAAATGGCTTTTTCAAACAGCTGACACAACGTATTTAAAAGGAAAGGCTGGAAAGGTGGAAACCTTTCCGGCTTAGTCTCGGCACACGAAAATTCTGACTCTGGCTGCTTTCTTCCGAACCTGACCTGGTAAACCAGACTTCATTGCGAGGGACCAAAAAGGTTTCCATTGAATTAACCGCAAGATTTGATAGCGCGATTAAGGTTTCGCATTATGCAATAAGCCCTATTGAATTGCAAATGTTATCTCCGGATCACATCATAACAGCCTGAACTTTAAACAAACGAGGAAAATCATGACCGCACTTAATCAACTTATCGAACTGTTAAAACTAGAAAAAATCGACGATTTACTTTTTCGCGGCGCAAGCCAAGATCTCGGCTTTCGCCAAGTGTTCGGTGGTCAAGTCGTGGCACAGGCGCTTTCTGCTGCGATTCAAGTCGCCCCTCAAGATCGTTTTTTACATTCTTGCCACGCCTATTTTCTCTCACCGGGCGACAGTCAATATCCGATTATTTATGACGTCGAAATTTTACGCGAGGGCAGAAATTTCACGGCGATGCGGGTAAAAGCCATTCAACATAAATCACCGATTTGTCACATTACCACCTCTTTCCAAACCTTAGAACAAGGCTTTGAACACCAAAGCGAAATGCCAAAGGTAGAAGCCCCTGATGCCTTAATGTCAGAAAGCTCTGTCATTCAGCAAATGGCACAAACCATTCCGGAAGCGGTGCGCGATAAATTTACGGCAGAGCGTCCCTTTGATATTCGCACCAAATATTTAAATAATCCGTTCCACGGACATAAGCTGCCTCCACAACAATACTCTTGGGTACGCACCAATGGCGAAGCACCGACAGACTATCGCATTCAACAATGCCTACTCGCCTACTTCTCTGATTTTCATTGCATTTTGACCGCACTTCATCCCCATGAAAAAGGCTTTTTACAAAAAGGCATGAAAGTTGCCACCATCGACCATTCTATTTGGTTCCATCGCCCGTTCGATATGAATGATTGGTTGCTCTATGCCATCGAAAGCAACAACGCCTATGCCGCCCGTGGCCTTGCTCGTGGTCAATTTTTTGCGGCAGATGGCAGACTCATTGCCACCACACAACAAGAAGGTTTAATTCGTTACGTTCCGGAAGAACAATAAAAAACGAGGGAAAAAATGACCGCACTTTATACCGCTCAAGATTTTTGGTATGCCGTTACCACGGCGCTGCAAACCACGGATCCGTTAGAAAAATGCCGCTTAGTGAATCATCTTTATGATGAGCTATTATCGCAGATTAAATTGACGGAATTATCCGATTTTCCGGAAGTGACACCACAAATGGATCTTGCCGGTATTCCGGAGAAACCGATACTCGTTGCTCCGAAAGATGTGCCGAAACGCTCTTTCGCCACAGAAGAAGGTTATGCTGCCACCTTGCACGCCATTGCTCATATTGAATTTAATGCCATTAATTTGGGCTTAGATGCCGCTTGGCGTTTTGGCCGAAATGCGCAACAAGAATTAGGCGAAGGCATGGCATTTGTAAAGGATTGGATACGCGTCGCACGTGAAGAAAGCACCCATTTTTCCTTAGTTAACGCGCATTTGCAGACCCTTGGATATCAATATGGCGATTTTGAAGCCCATGCCGGTTTATGGGAAATGGCACAGGCTACCGCGCATGATATTTGGGAACGTATGGCATTAGTACCACGAGTACTGGAAGCGCGCGGACTGGATGCCACGCCTATATTGCAAGAAAAGATTGCACAACGGAAAGACATGGCTGCCGTCAAGATTTTAGATGTGATTTTAACGGATGAGATTGGACACGTTTATATCGGCAATCATTGGTATCACGCACTTTCCGCCAAACGCGGATTGGATGCCATGAAATGTTTTACCGAATTGCTACATAAATATCGTATTGTGATTTTTAAAGGGGTAATCAACACAGATGCCCGTTTACAAGCTGGGTTCACGCAACATGAATTAGATTGGATTTATGAAGTGGAACAAACCTTAAAGTCATACATTAAGTCATAAAAAAAATGCGGTGAAAAAACTCACCGCACTTTTATTTTTTAGCTTGTCATCCAAAGCAAATTACAGCGCTTTTAAGATGTCATCCACACGTTCTTTCGCATCACCAAACAGCATTTGGGTGTTTTCTTTGAAGAACAATGGATTTTGTACGCCGGCGTAACCGGTATTCATAGAACGTTTGAATACCACCACGTTAGCCGCTTTCCACACTTCCAATACCGGCATACCGGCGATTGGGCTGTGCGGATCGTCCATTGCCGCAGGGTTGACGGTGTCGTTCGCGCCGATAACCAAAACGGTGTCGGTGTCAGCGAAATCATCGTTGATTTCATCCATTTCTAACACGATGTCGTAAGGCACTTTGGCTTCCGCCAATAACACGTTCATATGGCCCGGCAAACGTCCGGCGACCGGGTGGATACCAAAACGCACGTTTACACCACGCTCGCGTAATTTTTGAGTGATTTCTGCCACCGGATATTGCGCTTGTGCGACTGCCATGCCATATCCTGGGGTGATGATCACAGAGCTGGAATTTTTCAACAATTCCGCCACTTCTTCCGCGGTTGTTTCACGGTGTTCGCCTTGTTCGGTCTCGGAAGACACTTGAACGTCATTACCAAAACCACCTGCGATAACGCTGATGAAAGAGCGGTTCATGGCTTTACACATGATGTAAGACAAGATCGCACCGGAAGAACCCACAAGCGCACCGGTCACGATTAACAAGTCATTGCTAAGCATGAAACCTGCCGCCGCAGCTGCCCAACCGGAATAGGAGTTCAACATAGACACTACCACCGGCATGTCTGCACCACCGATAGAGGCCACTAAATGCCAACCGAATGCAAGAGCAATCACAGTCATGATTAATACCGGGAAGATGTTTTCCGGTTCACTTAAGAATGCCACCATTAATAAGGCGGAAACGATAAGCGCGGCTAAGTTTAATTTATGACGGTGTGGCAACATTAAGGCTTTGGAATTAATTTTTCCGCTTAATTTACCGAATGCCACCACAGAGCCGGTGAAGGTCACCGCACCGATAAAGATCCCTAAGAACACTTCCACGTTATGCACGCTGGCAAGTGCAGCTTGTTCTGCTAAGAATTTCGCTTGTTCTACGTCATTTAAACCGCTTGGCATGGTTGGGATATCATGCAAACCGTAGCTGTTATAACCTACCAATACCGCAGCCAAACCCACGAAACTGTGCAAGATTGCCACTAATTCCGGCATTTCGGTCATTTCAACTTTTAATGCACGCTGAATACCAATCGCCCCACCAATCACCATAGCAATAATGATCCACAATGTGCCTTCGGATTTTGGCCCGAAGATGGTGGCGATGAGGGCAATCCCCATCCCGATAATGCCATACCAACACCCTGCTTTCGCCGTTTCATGTTTAGAAAGACCGGCTAAGCTCATAATGAAGAGCAACGCTGCAACAATATACGCAGCTTGTACAAAACCTTCTGACATGATTTTCTCCTTAGCCTTTTCTAAACATGGAAAGCATACGTTGAGTGACGCGGAAGCCACCGAAAATGTTGATGCTTGCCACTAAAATCGCAATAAACGCCAACACACTAATGAAGAAATTACCTTGTGAGATTTGCAATAACGCTCCCACGATAATAATCCCTGAAATGGCATTGGTTACCGCCATAAGTGGGGTGTGTAGCGCATGGCTTACATTCCAAACCACATAGTAACCCACGACACAAGCCAAAACGAACACGGTTAAGTGAGATAAGAAAGCCGCCGGCGCAATAGACGTGAGCCATAAGAAAAGCACACCCACTGCCGCCATAATGCCGTATTTTTTACGCGGATCCGTTGGTTTTTCTTCCTCTTTTTTGACCGCACTTGCCGCTTTTGCTTGTTGTTGCGGTTGCGCAGACACTTGAATCGGCGGTGCCGGCCATGTCACTTCGCCATCACGAATAACCGTTACGCCACGCAATACCACGTCGTCGAAATTGATGTCAATTTGACCGTCTTTGTTTTTGCAAAGCAATTTCAATAAGTTAACCAGGTTGGTGCCGTAAAGTTGGGAAGATTGCGTTGGTAAACGGCTTGGTAAATCGGTGTAACCAATGATTTTCACTTGATTGTCGGTGACCACCACTTCGCCGGCTTTACTTAATTCACAGTTACCACCGGTTGCTGCCGCTAAATCCACAATCACGCTACCCGGTTTCATGGATTCCACCATTTCTTTGGTGATTAAGCGCGGTGCCGGTCTGCCCGGAATTAACGCAGTGGTAATAATAATGTCCACTTCTTTCGCTTGTTCTGCGTAAAGGGCAAGCGCGCGACGATTGAATTCCTCGGACATCACTTTCGCATAACCATCGCCACTGCCGCCTTCTTCTTTGAAATCGATTTCAAGGAAGCTGGCCCCCATACTTTCTACTTGTTCTTTTACTTCCGGACGGGAGTCAAAGGCACGTACGATAGCACCAAGGCTATTTGCTGCACCAATCGCGGCAAGACCGGCAACACCCGCACCAATCACCAACACTTTTGCCGGTGGCACTTTACCTGCGGCGGTAATTTGTCCGGTGAAGAAACTGCCGAATTCATGTGCGGCTTCTACCACGGCACGATAACCCGCAATATTTGCCATCGAACTTAATGCATCCAACGCTTGCGCACGAGAAATACGTGGCACGGCATCCATCGCCAACACATTGATTTTTTTCGCTGACAGTTTTTCCATAAGCTGCGGATTTTGCGCAGGCCAGATAAAGCTGACTAAGGTTGCCCCTTCTTTAATTAAAGCGATTTCATCATCAGTCGGCGCGTTGACTTTAAAAATAATGTCGGCTTGCCAAACTTGTGCGGCATCACCGACTTTCGCACCGGCAGCTACAAATGCCTGATCTTCAAAACTGGCTTTGAAACCCGCATCATGTTCAACAATTACGTCGAAACCGAGCTTCAAAATTTGCTGAACCGTTTTCGGCGTTGCCGCCACACGACTTTCATTATCAAGCCGTTCTCTAGGTACACCAATTAACATAATGATTCCCTTTGATTGGTTAAGATTTAGGTAACAAACTTACCCGCCCGAAATGACACCTCTCGGCAGTCAAATTAGCCCTCACTCTACCATTGTTCCCTCAAAAATTAAAAAAATTTTTCGGCTTTTTATTCAATATGTGATCCCTATTACACTTTGCGCAAGGCTATAAAAACATTAGAAATTCATTCCACCCTTTGCTATCTTAGCGCGCGAATCTTTTGGCTACCGCTTCACATTCGGTCAGTCAAAAAACACGGAAAAACTCAACCGCACTTTGATGCTCAAGGTCAAACACAATGCAATTACCCTCTCTACAATCAGCCACTTTAATCCGCCGTTACAAACGTTTCTTAGCGGATGTGCAACTGCCAAACGGCGATATCACGACGCTACACTGCGCCAACACCGGCGCGATGATCGGCTGCGGCGCGGAAGGCGACACCGTTTGGTATTCCACCTCCGACAGTGCCACACGGAAATACCCAAGCTCTTGGGAGCTAACCCAATTAGCCAATGGCAATCTGGTTTGCATTAACACGCACCGCTCTAATCAGCTCACCTTTGATGCCTTACAGAAAAAACACATCCTTGAACTCGCCATGTATGACGAAATTCATCCGGAAGTGAAATACGGTGAAGAAAACAGCCGCATTGATTTTCTGCTGAAAGGTAAGGATCTGCCCGATTGTTATGTGGAAGTGAAATCTATTACTTATGTAGATAACAACAAAAAACTCGGTATGTTTCCTGATGCCGTCACGACACGCGGACAAAAACACTTGCGCGAATTGATCGCCATGAAAAAACAAGGCCATCGTGCCGTTATTTTCTTCTGTGGATTACACGATGGGTTCGATCATTTTCAAATCGCAAAACACATTGATCCGAAATATAACGAACTCTTTCTCCATGCGCTCAATGAAGGGGTTGAGGCTTACGCCTATGCGGCTAAATTTGAAAAAACGCAGGGAATTCCGACCGCACTTCATCTGACAAAGGTCGTACCACTTAAGCTAAATGGGATTTAAGTGAATTATTTGAGAATTATTTTCATTAAAGTGCTTGACATTAATTTTGAGAATAATTATCATTTAATCATTCAAACAACAATAGATAATCACTCCAACTTCAACGCCTCATCCCCCACAAGAGGCGTTTTTTTTTCGCCTGAAATCCGGCCTTTTCCTTAAAAATAATTTAAATTTGTCTAATAACCTCTATAATGTAGCCTTTCGGTAAATTGAATAACATTAGGAAAAGACATGACTGATATGAATACCGTTCTCGCGGAACTAAAACGCGGCGTAGATGAAATTCTTTCTGAACAGGATTTAATTGAAAAACTTAAAGAAAATCGCCCATTGCGCGTGAAACTCGGCGCAGACCCAACCGCACCGGATATTCATTTAGGTCACACTGTGGTATTAAACAAATTACGTCAATTCCAACAATTAGGCCACGAAGTTTATTTCTTAATTGGTGACTTCACCGGCATGGTGGGCGATCCGTCCGGCAAAAACACAACTCGTCCACCGCTTAGCCGCGAAGATGTGTTACGCAATGCGGAAACCTACAAACAACAAATCTACAAAATCCTCGATCCGCAAAAAACCCGTATCGTATTCAACTCTGAATGGTTGGGTAAATTAGGCACCGAAGGCATGATTCGTTTAGCAAGCAACTACACTGTTGCCCGTATGTTGGAACGTGATGATTTCAAAAAACGTTTTTCTAACAATCAACCGATTGCGATTCATGAATTTATTTATCCGCTCTTACAAGGTCATGATTCTGTTGCGTTGGAAGCCGATGTTGAGTTAGGCGGAACCGACCAAAAATTCAATTTATTAGTGGGTCGTGAATTACAAAAATCTGCCGGTCAAAAACCACAAGTAGCGATTACTCTGCCATTATTAGTGGGCTTGGATGGCGAGAAAAAAATGTCTAAATCTCTCGGCAATTATATCGGTGTTACCGAAGCGCCAAGTGAAATGTTCGGCAAAATCATGTCCATTTCCGATGACTTAATGTGGGATTGGTATAACCTGCTTTCTTTCCGTCCATTAGCTGAAATCGCCCAATTAAAAGCAGATGTGGCAAACGGCAAAAATCCACGGGATGTAAAAATCTTGTTGGCGAAAGAAATCATTGCCCGCTTCCATGATGACGCAGCTGCAGATGCCGCCGAACAAGAATTTATCAACCGTTTCCAAAAAGGCGCGATGCCGGATGACATGCCTGAATTTACCTTTGAAGGCGAAATCGGGCTTGCCAACTTGTTAAAAGAAGCTGGTTTAGTGGCTTCGACTTCAGAAGCCAACCGCATGGTACAACAAGGCGGCGTGAAAATTGACGGTGAAAAAGTAGAAGACGCCAAACTCGTTATCACCGCCTCCACGGCGGTTTACCAAGTGGGTAAACGTAAGTTCGCCAAAGTCACGGTGAAATAAAAACATCACAAAAACGAACCGCACTTATGAACTCTATCAAGTGCGGTTATTTTTATCTGCGTTTTTTAGGGCTAACACAAGGAGCAGAATATGCATCAAAAGATCTGGGTATTAGGTGATGCCGTGGTGGATCTAATTCCGGACGGAGAAAATCATTATCTGCGTTGTGCGGGTGGTGCGCCGGCAAATGTGGCGGTAGGCATAGCCCGTTTAGGCGGTGAAAGTGCATTTATCGGTCGCGTGGGCAAAGATCCCTTGGGCGAATTTATGCAACAAACCCTGCAACAGGAAAAGGTACAAACCAGCCACATGATTCTTGATCCGCAACAACGCACATCAACGGTTATCGTCGGGTTAGATAACGGCGAACGGAGCTTTACCTTTATGGTGAACCCAAGTGCCGATCAATTTTTACAAGTGGCGGATTTACCGAATTTCCAAGCAAACGAATGGCTCCATTGTTGCTCTATTGCTTTAATCAACAATCCTTCTCGAGAAACTACTTTTGAAGCGATTCGCCGAATTAAAGCCGCAGGCGGATTCTTCTCTTTTGATCCGAATCTACGCGAATCCCTTTGGGCAAGTTTTGAAGATATGAAAGAAACGGTGATGAAGGCGGTGGCATTTGCGGATGTGTTGAAGTTTTCAGAAGAAGAATTAACGCTCCTCACTGACACACAAACCTTAGACGAAGCGTTCGAAAAAATCACCGCACTTTATCCGGAAAAATTGATTATCGTAACCTTGGGCAAAGACGGCGCACGCTATCATTTAGCCGGTAAAAAAGGCATTATTGCCGGCAAAGCCTTAAAACCGGTTGACACCACAGGCGCGGGCGATGCCTTTGTCGGCGGTCTTCTTGCCGGGCTTTCACAACATCCTAATTGGAAAGAAATTCCTGTGCTTGAGCAAATTCTCCGTCAAGCCAATGCCTGTGGCGCGTTAGCTACCACGGCAAAAGGTGCTATGTCTGCCCTGCCGAATAAAGCACAACTGGCTGAATTTTGTGACAACGTCATACTGTAACGAACATCCTTACGATGCGATATTTTCTGTGTTTTTTCTGTTTTATTCTCCCCATCGCCCTGCAAGCGCGCACGGCAGATTGTTTTGTGGTGGGGATTAGCGACGGCGACACGTTCACTTGTTTAACCGCCAATCGTAAACCCATTAAAGTGCGGTTAGCCGAAATCGATGCACCGGAAAAAGCACAGCCTTTCGGGAAAAAATCCCGTCAAATGCTGGCTTCGCTTATTCATAAACGCCATGTGACATTAGATATTCAAGGCTACGATCGCTATCAGCGCACCTTGGCAACGGTGTATGATAAGCAGGGGCAAAACATCAATTTAATTATGGTACAACAAGGCATGGCATGGGCTTATCGACAATATTTGCACGATGTCGCCTATTTACAGGCTGAGCAAACGGCAAGAGAACATCGACGAGGTTTGTGGCGCGATCACTCCCCTGTCGAACCCCACTTATGGCGTCAACAAAGAAGGTAAAAAATGCATTTTGATCCTCAAACATTTCGTCAATATTTTCCCTATTTCACTCACACAGATTCCGTGGTTTATCTTGATAACGCCGCAACAACCCTCAAGCCGCAGTGCTTAATCGAGGCAACGGTTGCCTTTTATCAATCTGCCGGTTCGGTACATCGCAGTCAATATGATGAAAAACAGACCGCACTTTATGAACAGGCACGTAGTCGGGTTAAGCAGTTAATTCATGCCGAAAGCGAACAGGCAGTGATTTGGACATCAGGCACAACGCAAGCCATTAACACAGTGGCAAACGGTTTATTACCGCATCTCAATGCCGGCGATGAAATCATAATCAGTGAAGCGGATCATCACGCCAATTTTGTCACGTGGCACCAAGTGGCTAAAAAAACCGGCGCCATTATTCATGTGCTGCCGATATTGGATAATTGGCTAATCGACACCAATGCCTTATTACAAAAACTCAGCCCTCGCACCAAATTGGTGGCGTTAAATTTTGCGTCTAATGTCACCGGCACACAGCAATCTGTCAAACAATTGATTGAATTGATTCGCGCACAAAGTTCCGCGTTTGTTTTAGTGGATGCGGCACAAGCCATTAGTCACATCAAAATTAATTTAGCAGAATTGGATTCCGATTTTATTGCCTTTTCCGCCCATAAAATTTACGGTCCAACCGGGCTTGGCGTGTTAAGCGGAAAATTGGAGGCGTTAAATTTATTACAGCCCTTGCAATACGGCGGCAAGATGATTAGCAAAGTAAGTAAACAACACATCACCTTTGCCGAACTGCCTTATCGGTTGGAAGCCGGCACGCCGAATATTGCTGCCGTGATTGGCTTTAACGCTGTACTAGAATGGTTAAGCCAATGGGATATTGGCGAAATGGAAGAAAACGCCGTACGCTTGGCAGAAATGACCCGTCAACGTTTATCCTCTTATCAACAATGCAAATTATTTAACTCACCACAACCAAGTTCGGTCGTCAGCTTTGTCTTTGAGGATATTAACGCCTTCGATTTAGCCACGCTATTAGCCGAACAAAATATCGCATTACGTGTTGGTGAACATTGCGCCCAGCCTTATTTAGCAAGATTAGGACAGGCCGCTATCCTGCGCTTATCTTTTGCACCTTATAATATCGCCTCAGACGTTGAAGCATTTTTTAACGCCTTAGATAAAAGTTTAGAATTATTACGATGAACATTGAACAACAATTACGCAATGCCACAACATGGGAAGAACGCTACCGTTTGATTATTCAGGCAGGCAAAAATCTCCCCATGCCAAATGAAAATGAATTAGCCCAGATGGAAATCATTCCGGGTTGCGAAGTACAGGTATGGTTTAAATTTACCGAAAAAAACGACCGCACTTTTCACTTTCATGCCTATAGCGAAGCGCGGATTATGAATGGTTTACTGTGGATTTTATTGCAGCACATTGAAAACAAAAGCGCAGAACAATTACGCCATTTTGATCTAACTGCCTATTTCACCCAACTTGGCATTGCTCAACGTTTAAGCACAACCCGCCTAAACGGTTTAAAACACATTGAACAGATTTTGCATCATTTGTAAAAGCGATTTGAGGACAAGATTCTAGGCTAACTTACAAAGTTAGCCTAACGTCATGAGTATATTATTTTGGTAGGTCGTCTAAGAGACTGTCTTTTGCCGCGGTGAGGTATTGCAGCATGGACCAAATCGTCAAAATCGCTGCAATGTAAAGCAGAATAATGGCTGCGACTTCCATGTAAACGTTATAACGCCACAATAAGCCGCCCAACGCTAACATTTGTGAGGTGGTTTTTATCTTGCCTAACCAAGACACCGCCACTTTGCTGCGACTGCCTAATTCCGCCATCCATTCGCGCAAGGCGGAGATAATAATCTCTCGAGAAATCACAACGATCGCCGGCAGCGTAATCCAAAAGGTATGATTATGTTCCACCACTAAAACTAACCCTGCCACCACCATCACTTTATCCGCCACCGGATCCAAAAATGCACCAAAACGCGTGGTTTGTTTCCATTTGCGGGCAAGATAGCCATCCAACCAGTCGGTGACACCGGCAATAAAGAAAAGAAGCGTAGTTAAAAAAGGCGCCCAATCAAAGGGAAGATAGAAAGCAATAATGAAGAAGGGAATTAAAATAACTCTAAATATCGTTAAAAAAATAGGGATGTTTAATTTCATGATTTGCGTTCTACCGAGGGTGAATTATGAGGTTATTCTAAATCAGATTTGGTGATTTTTAAATGCCTTATGCGTAAATTTGCGTAAAAAGAAACTAGTACCATTGTCGAATTAGCGTTAATATTTTCTCCCGAAAAAACAACCGCACTTTTAATCCATTTCGCTCCATTTTAATAGGATATGATCATGTCAAAAAAATCTCTTGCGACCACCTTAGTACATGCCGGAAGAAAAAAACGCTATACCCAAGGCTCAGTTAACCCGGTTGTGCAACGAGCATCCTCTCTTGTCTTTGATTGCTTAGAAGATAAAAAGCACGCCACCCTTCATCGTGCAAAAGGTGAGCTTTTTTATGGTCGTCGCGGCACCTTAACCCATTTTGCATTACAAGATGCGATGACCGAATTAGAGGGCGGCGCGGGTTGCTATTTATACCCTTGTGGTGCGGCGGCAGTCACGAATAGCATTCTTTCTTTTGTGAAAAACGGGGATCATGTGTTGATGACAGGCGCGGCTTATGAACCGACACAGGATTTTTGTAATGTCGTATTAAAAAAATTAGGCGTAAGCACAACCTTTTATGATCCGATGTTAGGCGAGAAAATTGCCGATTTAGTCCAACCGAATACAAAGGTTTTATTTCTCGAAGCGCCAAGCTCTCTCACCATGGAAGTGGCGGATATTCCGGCAATCGTTTCTGCCGTGCGTAACATCAACCCAGAGATTGTTATTATGATAGATAACACGTGGGCAGCCGGTGTGTTGTTCAAAGCGTTAGAACATGGCATTGATATTTCAATTCAGGCAGGCACGAAATATTTAGTGGGGCATTCCGATGTGATGATTGGCACGGCAGTGGCCAATGCCCGTTGTTGGGATCAATTACGCGAACACTCTTATTTAATGGGTCAAATGGTGGATGCCGACAGCGCCTATACCACAGCACGCGGATTGCGTACACTCAATATTCGCTTAAAACAACACGAAGAAAGCAGCATAAAAGTGGCACAATGGTTGGCACAACAGCCGGAAGTTAAGGCTGTGTATCACCCTGCCTTGCCAAGCTGCCCCGGCAATGTTTTTTTTAAACGGGATTTTAGCGGTTCAAGCGGATTATTCTCTTTTGAGTTAAAACAAAAATTAACACAACAACAGCTTGAAGCCTTTATGAATCATTTTGACTTATTCACCATGGCTTATTCCTGGGGCGGCTTTGAATCTTTGATCCTCTATAATCAACCGGAGGAAATTGCCAAAATCCGTCCAAATATTCCGCGAAAATTAGAAGGTACCTTAATTCGTATCCATATTGGCTTAGAAGATGTGGATGATTTAATTGAAGATTTACGCGCAGGATTTAAACGATTAGCACAAAATTAAGGTGACGATTTATTAGACAGCCTTACCTTAAAACTGTGATCTGTGTCAGAAAATGGAGAGAAAAAAGTAAGGTTACTGTTGACACGCTTATTTTTCTTTGCCAAGATCGTGACACTTCAAAAGAAGTAGTCTGAATGATTCATTGATGCTAATTTAATGAAAAAGTTCAAAACTGACCTTAATAACAAATAATTTCTGAAAAGGAATGAAGATTATGAAAAAGACAGTAATCGCATTAGCAATCGCTGCTTTCGCAGCAACCGGCGCAGCAAACGCTGCAACAGTTTATAACCAAGATGGTACTAAAGTTGAACTTGGTGGTTCTGCCCGTATCTTCTTAGGAAAATTAGGCAAAGATCAACGTGGCGACCTCGTGAATGATGGTTCCCGTATTAAAATCAATGCAACTCACACATTAGACAATGGTTTGTCTGCATTCGTAGGCTATGAAACTCGTTTTAACGGTTCACAAAAAGAAAAACAATCTGGTTCAAACACTGGCTTTGGTAATATCACCACTAACAAATTATTTGTCGGTTTCGGTTTTGAAAACGTGGGTAAATTAAGTTTCGGTCGTCAAGCCACTACTGCAGATGATGTATTAGGTGATGGCTTATACTATCGTTCTGGTGCTAATAACATCCTAACAACAGGTGCGGATAAATCCATTAAATTCCGTTCTGCTGACTTCGAAGGCTTTAGCTTCGGTGCAGACTACTTATTCGGTAATCCAAATAAAGTAACTGCAGCTAAAAGCTATAAAAATGGTGCTGGCGTAGCCGCATTCTATAACTATGACTTTGAAAAAAATCATAACATTGAATTCGCAGCAGGCTATACTTTCGATCAATATGATTCTGTGAACTCTTCTTCAACATCACAAAAAAATCATAACTGGTTATTATCTTCCCACTATAGATTAGATGCATTCAGATTCGCAGTGGCTTACGGTCAACGTACTGAGAAAGTGACTGGCGCAACAAGCAACACCAGAGGAAAATATATCTTCTTAGAAAGCAAATATGACCTAGCTGATGTTGCTGGTATTCCATCTACTGTTGGTTTACAATGGGAACGTTACAATGAGAAAGACTATAACGGTCAAGATAAAGGTAAGAGCATTGCAAACCAATACATCGCAATGGCTGACTATAAGTTAAGCAAAAATGTTGTTCCTTACGTACAATATACCCGCGCAACTGAAAAAGATAACGTTGGTCAACGTACCAGTGAAAACGTCTACGGTGCAGGTTTACGTGTACACTTCTAATTTGAGTTAATACTCATTAAAAAGGCCGACGTTATGTCGGTCTTTTTTTTTGAGAAATAAGATGAAAATTCACCGCACTTTGTAACAATCAGGATTGAAGAATCATCATGATACAATCTATCCCTGATCAAAAATTTGAAATTCCCCTTAATAACTTCAGTTAAAATATCACCGACAAACCTCTAACGCCTCTTGAGAGCCAAGTGATACAAACAAATAATGGACGATATCATTATGATTTGAATAATATTTACTCACTAAATAAGGTGATTTATTTTGATAAAAATAACAATACAATTCTCCTCTATTTAAAAAAGATTGCTTTTTAAACGTCGAAATATTTAAATTTTTTAAAATGGCTCTTCCTTTATCGGAAGAAATTATGGCATAAAGCTGGGAAACTGGTATTTCATCCTTTTTATTAGCCTCAAAAATCATAATCATTTCACTTGTTTCAACGAATGTTCTTACAAAAATGTTATGACTACTTGCCGGAAACACATGAATATACCATGACGATGATTTTGAATTTAAAAACTCATTAGGCGAGTCATAAATATAGTCGTGATGTGTTTCATATCCAAAGAAAGCAATTAACAACAGGCTCATAATCACAAAGAATCCTACACTACACTTCGATACTAACTTAATAAACCTCATCATAGATATTCCTTTTTACATTCTTTATTATCGCTTTTCAGTGAAAATATATTTCACATCTATACAGTTATTTCATATTTAACCCCAAATTAATAAGCTGCATAGATAACGCACAATGGCGCATTGCTTCCCAGCACATGCCGAGATCCAATAAAAAACACATCAAAAAACTCACAGAATTTTGTTTACTTTCTGAGGTGTACATTAGGAAGTGTATGACAACACAAGTATTCATTACTAAAAAAAGTGCGGTCATTTCCTCAAATATTTTCTCATCAACGTATTGGGAAAAAGTGATCTGCCCCCCAAAATTTACCGCACTTTTTTTACACAATCAATTTTAGAAACTGTATTTCAAATTCGTAAAGTAAGAACGACCGTGCTCATTATAGGTGCGTGCCGTGCCGGCGTTACGATAAATACGTTTATCTAAAATATTATTCACCCCCACACGTAGGCTAAAACTGTTATTAAATTTATAGCCAACGTTAGCGCCCCAAATGCCGTAGCTACCAAGTTGATATTGCGTCACCAGGCTTTCACCGGTGTTATAAATTACGTGCATAAAGTTTTCCGCATTCTCAACGGTTTTCTGTTTGCCGTAACGGGTGTAAGAGGATTGACTAAGAAATAACAAGCACGTCCCCAGTCAAAACCTTTCGGATGACTGTTTTGAAGAACCGTATATGGTTTACCTTTGGCATCTGTTTTAACAACACTACCGGTTGAATTTAACGCATTTGGATTATTCCAGTTATTTGCGCTGTCAATCGGACAACCATTACTCTCATTAATGAGCAAATAATTCGGGGAAGATTGATAAAGATTCGGTGCTTTATAGGATCTTGCTACCCCACCTTTAATTTTCCAGTTTTCGTTCACTTGGTGTGAGAAGTTGAATGGCGGACTCCAGTTCGATTTAGAATTGGCGCTGGAATCAAAACGAATGCCCGGTGTTACAATGGTTTTGTTATTTGGCAACATAATGTTGTCTTCCAAGAACGTCGCCCATTCATTTTGTGCCACTTTACCACTACGCCCTTTATCTTTTAACCAAGGCACAATGGCATAAACTTGCATGGTTTGCGTCATAGAAGCAGCATCATCCAATTCAGAACGGGATGCTTCCGCACCAACAGTCACCATATGGCTGGTGTTACCCAAAGCAAACGGAATAACGGTAGTTTCTGAGTAAACCGACAGATTTATTTAACCCGTTGTAAGCCCCTTCCGTACTGCCCAACAAGCCTTCCGGATAATGATAGTTACGGGTTTGGTCGAAAGTGAAATACGTGCGGTTATCTAACACGCCCCATTTGCCTTCATGTGTTAAAGCGTAACTTTGACGATAAAGCGTTGAAGTTTCCGCATGTTGTAACGCAAGATCACGGCTGATTTTCATAGCTTGATTCAGTAAAACAGAGCTGTTTTGTGTATCCCCGTTATAAATATTGCCTTGACGACTGTATGCTGCATCAAAGGTTAATTTTTGATCCGGGGTGATGTTCCAAACTAACTACCCTGCCACAAACGCAGATTCTCAGCAAATTTTTCATTTATGAAATAACAATCCGCACGTAAAACGTGCGGTTTTTAGGCTCCCCTATAAGGGTCTATACTTCATAAGCCCCTTAAGGGGCTTTTGTAAAAACTGGTAATCGTGTTTATTTTCATGTCACTATTTTAGTGAATTGTAGCGTGCAACTTGTTGCACGAAATCGTGAATGCCAGAAAGGGGTAAATAAGGTTCCGTGCGCGGTTTGGTCGTGCATCAAGATGCACGCTACGCATGAAATCGTGAATTACGCATCGAG
>NZ_CALIWN010000004.1:0-1568 GCF_938046485.1 uncultured Aggregatibacter sp.
AAATCGTGAATTACGCATCGAGGTTAATTATTCGTGCAACAAGTTGCACGCTACGTACGAAATCGTGAATGCCTAAAAGGAGTAAAAGACGGATGGTATATGCCATATCCGTCTTTTTATTTGCATAAAATTGATAAAAATCCCACCTGAATTACCTTGCGTTTTAGGGCTAAAGGCGTATTATAGCCGTCTAGATGTAAATCCCTCTAAACATCTTTGCGTTTGTTATTACACAGAATTATTTTGGAGAAGAGTATGAGTCAATATTTATTTACGTCCGAGTCCGTTTCTGAAGGGCATCCGGATAAAATCGCCGATCAAATTTCTGATGCGGTATTAGATGAAATCATCAAACAAGACCCTAAAGCCCGCGTTGCTTGCGAAACCTATGTGAAAACCGGGATGGCATTAGTGGGTGGTGAAATTACCACATCCGCATGGGTGGATATTGAAAACTTAGCGCGTGAAGTGATTTGCGATATTGGCTATACCAGCTCTGAAATGGGCTTTGATGGTCGTTCTTGCGCGGTATTAAATGCGATTGGCAAACAATCTGCCGACATCAATCAGGGCGTGGACCGTGAAAATCCGTTGGATCAAGGCGCAGGCGACCAAGGCATCATGTTCGGTTACGCCACCAATGAAACCGATGTGTTCATGCCGGCCGCTATCACTTATGCGCACCGTTTAATGGAACGCCAAGCACAAGTGCGTAAAAGTGGCAAATTAGATTGGTTGCGACCGGATGCGAAAAGCCAATTAACCTTTAAATATGAAGATAACAACATTGTCGGTATTGATGCTGTGGTGCTTTCCACTCAACACGCTGACACGATCAGCCAAAAAGACTTGCACGAAGGCGTGATGGAAGAAATCATCAAACCGGTATTGCCGGCGCATTGGTTATCCAAAGATACCAAATATTTCATTAACCCAACCGGCCGTTTTGTGATTGGTGGCCCGATGGGGGACTGTGGTTTAACCGGTCGTAAAATTATTGTGGATACTTACGGCGGTGCAGCACGACATGGTGGCGGTGCATTCTCCGGTAAAGACCCATCGAAAGTTGACCGCTCTGCTGCTTATGCCGCCCGTTATGTGGCGAAAAACATTGTTGCAGCCGGTCTTGCCGATCGTTGTGAAATCCAACTTTCCTATGCGATTGGTGTGGCTGAACCGACATCTATCATGATCGAAACCTTCGGTACAGGCAAAGTGGCCAATGAATTGTTGGTCAATTTAGTGCGTGAATTCTTTGATTTACGTCCGTATGGGTTAATTAAAATGTTAGATTTAATCCAACCGATTTATCGCCAAACAGCGGCTTATGGTCACTTTGGTCGCGAACAATTCCCTTGGGAAAAAATCGATCGCGCAGCAGACTTACGTGCTGCGGCAGGATTAAAATAATCCTCCTGTGAAAATAAAATCCTAACGTGCCTTTCCCGTTAGGATTTTTTTTTGAATCGTAGCGTGCAACTTGTTGCACGAAATCGTGAATGCCCGAAAGGGGTAAATAACGTTCCGTGCGTGGTTTGGTCGTGCATCAAGATGCACGCTACGCACGA
>NZ_CALIWN010000005.1:0-13783 GCF_938046485.1 uncultured Aggregatibacter sp.
CGACCAAATTACGCACGGAACGTTATTTAACGCTTTCAGGCATTCATGATTTCGTTCGTAGCATGCATCTTGATGCACGACTAAATTACACACGGAACGTTATTTAACGCTTTCAGGCATTCACGATTTCGTGCAACAAGTTGCACGCTACAATTCACTAAAATAGTGATATGAAAATAAACACGGTTACCGGTTTTCACACGCCCCTTGAGGGTTTGTGAAGTATAGACCCTTACTGGGCTAATTCTTCTGCAATTTCTTCCGCTTGCTTAATCACATAGCTCACGGCTTCTTCTTGTTTATCCGGTGGATATTTGTAGCGTTGCAAGGCACGTTTCACGAGAATGCGCATTTTGGCACGAACGCCTTCTTTGTATTGCCAGTCGATGGTCACGGATTTTCTGAGTGTGTCGGTGATTTCTTTTGCGAGTTTACTCAATACTTCATCGCCCATCAGTTCACGGGCGCTTTGGTTTTGGGCGAGGGCTTCGTAGAAGGCGAGTTCTTCTTTTTTCAGCCCTAGCTTTTCACCTAAAGCTAGGCGTTCTTGGAAATCTTGGCTCATTTTGAAGAGTTCATCTAAAATTTCGACGACGCTTAAATTGTGATTGTGGTATTGATTCAATGCTTCCTTCAAACGCTGTTCAAAGTCTTTTTGCAAGGTGAGGTTTGCGCCTGATTTGGCTTTGATTTCGCTTGCCAAATAACGCTCCATCGCGCTGACCCATAAATTTTTCGTCGGGCTGTTTTTGATGGTTTGTAAAAACTCTTCAGAAAGCAGGCTGATTTGTGGCTGCGGTTTTTCCAGCAGATCAAATAAATCAATCACACCTTCGGAATAGACGGTTTGATTAACCAGTTTTTTCAATAAAATCTGTCTTTCATTTGTGCCTGTACCATTTTGTTCGCGCTTCGTGAGAATGGCACGCACGGCATCGTAAAAGGCTATTTCTTGGTTGTATGGCTCAACTTCCGCTAAGGCACCACACAGCATATAGCCTTTTTTCACTAATCCCGCTGCTTTCAAAAAGGCTTTTTTGCGTGGCTCGGCTTCTTTTTTATTAAACCAATGTTGCTCGTGCGCTTTGCCATCAAAAGGCAATTGATCGAGGCTTAAAATATGGTTGGCGGCAAAACGAATCGCCATCAGTAATTCATGTGGCTCGTCCTTCTCTAAGGCGGCTTGAACATCAAACGTTTTCCCTTCAACCGGCGTTGCAAACAGGCTGTGGACGAACTCTAAATGCTCTTTCATTTTAAAGAACACATCAATCACGTTATCCGTCAGCTTGCCCTTGCCTTGTGAATTTATGTATTGCCGGGTGGCTTCTTTGAGCTTGTCAGCAATACCGACATAATCCACAATCAAGCCGCCATTTTCTCGACTTTTATTGCGGAATACACGGTTAACCCGAGCAATCGCCTGCATCAGGTTGTGCCCCTGCATCGGCTTGTCGATATACATCGTATTACAGCAAGGCGCATCAAAGCCTGTCAGCCACATATCGCGCACAATCACCACTTTCAGCGGATCGTTCGGGTCTTTAAAGCGGCGTTCCAGCGTTTGTTTTTCCTGTTTACTGTAAACGTGTTTCTGCATTTCCGGCGCATCGGAAGCTGAACCCGTCATCACAATTTTAATCGTCCCTTCGTTGATATTGCCCGAATGCCATTCAGGGCGTAGTTTGATGATTTCATTGTATAAGTCCACGCAAATCTGACGGCTGGAAACCACCATCATCGCTTTGCTGTCGACGACTTCATTGCGTTTGGCAAAATGCTGCACAAAATCTGCGGCTAAATCAGCCAGACGGGCTTGCGAACCCAGCAATTGTTCCTGCAAACGCAGGGCAGGGGATTGCTCTTCTTCCAGCAAATCATCAATTTCTTTGAATAGCTCATCGTGTTCTTTTTCGTTTAAGCGGATTTGGCGCGCTTCATACACAATCGGCACCGTCGCGCCATCTTCCACTGCATCTTGCAAGTCATAAATCGACACATAACGCCCGAACACATCTTGCGTGTCTTTATCTTCTAGGCTAATCGGCGTACCGGTAAAACCGATAAACGAAGCATTTGGCAACGCATCACGCAAATGACGGGCGTAGCCTGCCTGAAACTTGCCGTTATGCAGCTTTTGTGTAAAGCCATATTGGCTGCGGTGTGCCTCATCGCTGATTACAATGATATTGCTGCGCTCATTTAAAATAGGGAAGCGGCTTTCTTCCTCATTGAGGGCGAATTTTTGAATTGTCGTAAAAAACACGCCGCCGACTTCATTTTGCGCGAGCAGTTGGCGCAGTTGATCGCGATCTTCCACTTGTTGCGGCGTTTGTTTGATTAAGTCTTTGCCTGAAGAAAAGGTTTGGAAGAGCTGACCGTCCAAATCGTTGCGGTCGGTGACCACCACAATAGTGGGATTTTTCAATTCAGGCTGCGCAAGCAGTTTGCCAGCATAAAACAACATGGAAATCGACTTGCCCGAACCTTGCGTATGCCACATCACGCCAATGCGGCGGTCGCCTTTTTCCGAGGTCGCAAAAAGAGTGGAAGCCACCGCTTCGTTTACGCCGTAATATTGATGGTATGCCGCGATTTTTTTAATGGTTTTGCCGCTGGAATTCCGCTCAAATAAGACGAAATAGCGGATATAGTTGAGCAAATCTTTGGGCTGCATTAAGCCATTGAGCAGGCTTTGCAATTCGTCCTCAAAATATAACCGCGCGCTTTTATTTTTTTCATCGACCACTTTCCACGGCGTAAAGCGTTGGAAATCTGCCGAAAGCGAGCCCAAACGTGCGGCAATGCCGTCTGAAATAATCAGGGCTTGGTTGTAAACAAACAGCTCGGCAATCTCATCTTTATAGGTTTCAAACTGATTAAACGCCTGTAACAAATCCGCCGATTCACGCAGCGGATTTTTCAGCTCAAATACCACCAAGGGCAGACCATTTACAAAGCCGATAATATCAGGAATCCGCTTGCCTCCTTTACGGCTGCGTATTTCCAATTGATTGATGGCAACAAAGCGGTTGTTCTTCATCTGCTCAAAATCCACCAAGCGTGCCATCTCGATTTTCTGCTCACCATTTAGCGTATATTCCACTCGCACACCATCACGCAACGATTTATAAAATGCCTGATTACGCACCACCAAGTCGCCAATATCGCTTTTTGTCGCGGATTTAACCACAGAATCCACCGCACTTTCAGGTAGCTGCGGATTAAGTTTACGCACCGCCTCATGCAGCTGCTCAATAAAAACTACACCGCTCAAATCACCACGGGCAAACTCGCCCTCATGAACAGGCAAGTCTTTACCGTAGCGATATTCCCAATCCAGGGATTGCAGGCGTTGAAGAGTGAGTTGTTCGATGTCGTTTTCGTTGAGCATTATGGATTCCTTAGTGTGTGGTTTAAATCTCCCCTAACCCCTCTTTACGAAAGAGGGGAATGGTCTTGAGCGTAATTTTAGTTTAGGTGTTTTTCATGAGTAATTTTGCTGTTAATCCGACCGCTTGTAACTAACAAACCTCCCAAATAGTCCCCCTCTTTAGCAAAGAGGGGATAGGGGAGATTTGGCAGAGGTAAAATTAATCTATTAAGTATTTATGCATCTTTATAATCTTTAATCATTGGTTGGAAAATCTGCTTTATTTGCTTATCTATATTCCATTCAAAGAAATACCTTTGATTATCTAGCCTATTATTTATACTTCTAAAAACATTTAATAGTTTCATTTTGGCATTAAGCAATTTCCTGATGTTTTTACGATTTTCTTTTTTTATGACATCATGACGAACTGTTTCTCTATCTGAATGGGATAATTCTTTGTCCCGGATTAACTTTAGATTTTCTGAATTAGATTTTATATATTCAGTTAACTGCTTAATCTTATTTTTCTCTTCGGGAGTTACTTTTTCATCTAAAATATCTTTGAGATAATTTAGATTAGAGTTTTTTAGTATACCTCCTCTTCCTTGTTCAGCAGGATCTATCAATTTAGCCATTTGACTAAGAAAGTTATTTAATAGGGCATTTGTTAGGTAATGAAATGTATAACAATTATAGTTGTAAAATTTAATTCTATTTCTTCTTCTCATTTTTAAGAAATAGCAATATATTCTAAATGAAGCATCAGCTTCCATTAAATAGGTATTTACTTTTTCCAAATGAACTTTAATTTCTTCTTGAGTTGGCATTTTATAGCTTCCCATTTAATAATCTAGGTAGTAGTAAATCTCTAGAATTAGATAAGATCTCGTTTTGGTAGCTGTTAAATATAGACTTATCTAGAGTTTTCTTTAACAACTTTTCAAAAACTAAATGTACTTCAGTATTTGCTAGCAATAATGGATATTTTAAAATATCTCTAGTGCTAATATTTGGTTGTGCAGAACCTTGTGCAGTAAAGTCAACAAAGTTTTTGAATTCCTCTTGAATTACATTCATATATATAAAACTATAAAATGTTTCAGATTCATTTATTCGTTTAGCTAGAAATTTAGCCACACGTTGATTCAACATAGCCTTTTTATTTGCTGGCATTCTCCCTACTTTTCCAACATAAGCACCTGTTAGTCCAATGACAATATCTCCATCATTCAAAACAAAATTAGAACGTAAAGATAGGTTATCTTCTGAAACGAAACCATTTCCTTCCACTGTAAGAATTGTTGATTGTATAGAGCCAATTTTTATTACGGGAATTCCTGCATCAGTCCATTCTGAGCTTTTGAATGCATAACCATTTTGCATTTCACAAATTTCTGAAAGTGTTGTTTGTTTCCACCCCTTCGGCACTTCAATCCCATCAACCTCCACCATCTCACACGGAAACGCTTTGGCAGTTTCGGCTAATTCGGCGTAACGTTCGGGCTGTGTTTGTGAAAGGGCGGTCAGTTCTTCGGGTGTTTTTCCGCTGATTGCCTGCATGGCTGCCAGTTCCGCTTGTTCAAGACTCATGCCGTCTGAAAGGGCTTGGACTTTGGCACGCACGGGATCGAAATCGACAAACCAGCTTTTAAATAGGGCTTGGGCGGTTTGTTCCAAGGTTTGGTTGATTTGGGTGTTGAGTTCTATCTTGTCGTCTAATGGGGTAATAATATCAAGGATTTTTTGTTGTGTTTCTTTATCTGGTATATTTAAAGATAAACTTGAAACCGAATCAAATGTGATCTGTGGAAATGTTCCAGATCTTGATTCTGCTATCATTTTAAAATATTCGGTTGTTTCATTGCTAATTATTAGTAAAAATAGGAATTCAGGTAATACAACGTTAATATTAGGCTCAATTACCATAAATTTTGTGGAAACAACGTAATTGTCTAAATCCTTATCTACAAATAAATATCGTCCATTACCTGGTCTTATTTCACTATATAGAATATCGCCTTTTTTTATGGCTTTCTTAGCTTGACCTGGTAAATCTTTGATATTTGATATATCACAATGTAGAAATTTATTATTTAATACATCTCCAGTGTTAATAAATACAACATTTGGGTATGCATTAAAGTCAAATCTTCTTGATATATTTCTTGATATATTACCCAGAGTATATTCTTTCCAATCACTCATACCCCAATCCCCCTAAATTCTTCTTAATTTCCGCTTCCAATTCCGCACTTTTTGCAAATTGCTCCTTTAAAAGAGCGGTCAGATTTTGCATTTTTTCTGCAAATGGTACGCCGTCGTCTTCTTGTTCTGCGGTGCCGACGTAGCGTCCCGGTGTGAGGACGAAGTCGTTGCCTGCAATGTCTTCTAAAGTCGCGGATTTGCAGAAAGCGGCTTGGTCTTCATAGCCGTTAGATGTTTGCCAAGCGTGGAGGGTGTCGGCAATTTGGGCGATGTCATCAGCGGTGAAATCACGCAATACGCGGTCTTTCATATAGCCGATTTGGCGGGCATCGATAAATAACACTTCGCCTTTGCGCTTTTTGTTGCGGTTTAAAAACCAAATACAAGCGGGGATTTGGGTGTTGGTGAAGAGCTGGCCGGGCAGGGCAACCATACATTCCACCAAGTCGGCATTGATGATGGCTTTGCGGATTTCGCCTTCGTTGTTGGTTTGGCTGCTCATAGAGCCGTTGGCCAGCAATAATGCCATTTTGCCGTTTGGCGAGAGGTGGTAAATCATGTGTTGCAGCCAAGCGAAGTTGGCGTTGCCTTTGGGCGGCGTGCCGTATGCCCAACGTGGGTCATCGGCAAGGGATTCGCTCCACCAATCGCTGATGTTGAATGGCGGGTTTGCCATAATGAAATCCATCTTTTTGTCGATGTGTTGCGGCTGGGTGAAGCTGTCGGCGTTGTGCTTGCCGAAATCGTAATCAATGCCGCGGATGGCCATGTTCATGGCGGCGAGCTTCCAGGTGGTCGGGTTGAATTCTTGCCCGTAGATGGACACGTTGTTGATGTTGCCTTGATGGGCGGTGATAAAGCGTTCGGTTTGCACGAAAAAGCCACCACTGCCCATGGCCGGGTCATACACGCGACCGGAGTATGGCTCAAGCATTTCGACAATCAGGGAAACAATCGATTTCGGCGTGAAATATTGTCCGCCGCGTTTGCCTTCTGCTTGGGCAAAGCGACCGAGGAAGTATTCGTAAACGTGGCCGAGAATGTCTTTTGCGCCTAAATGCACGGGCTCGCCGTTGTAAGTCGGACGGGTAAAGTTGGTATCGGAGAAGAGGATAATCAGCCCACGCAGGGTGTCTTCGTTTACAGCATAGCCGCTGATACGTTGGAGGACGCCTTTCAGTTTTTCGTTGTCTTTTTCTATGGCATCAAAGGCATCGTCAATCAGTTTGGCGACGCCGGAAAATTTCCCACCCCAAGGTAGCTCTGCGCCGATGTTTAAGATGGAAACGGATTTTAGCTCATCCCAACGGGCTTGCTGCGGCACCCAGAACACATTGTCGGCGGTGTAGTAGTCGCGGTTTTCCAGTTCGGCGGTTAAGGCTTCTTGGTATTCTTCTTCGGTGTCGTAAAAAGTGCGGTCAAGATAGAGCGCGTTTTCAGGATCGGTTAGTTCAGCCTGAATTTTGGCTTGTTGATGGGTAAAACTGTCGGAAATGTATTTTAAGAAGATCAGACCAAGAACAATGTGTTTATAGTTGGCGGCGTCAAGTTGTTGGCGGAGTTTATCAGCAGATGCCCAAAGTTTTTCATCTAATTCATTTAAAAATGCTTGTTGTAATGCGTGATTTTCATCGACAATCTTGGTCGTCTCGTCTCGTCTCGTCTCGTCTCGCTTGCATAAATTATATCCTTTGTAAAGTGATTTTAAGAAAATGTGTGTAATTTTTGCGGTCGTTTGGCACGCTAAGCAAAGCTAGCCTAAAAAAACGTTGTCTTTTTCGACCGCACTTTGTGATTATTTCTGCGCCAAATAACGTTCCACCGTATCCACGATAGCTTGCGTTTGCGGATCGATTTCAATATTGACTTTTTCGCCCACCTCTTTCTTGCCAATTAGCGTACGATGAATGGTTTCCGGAATCAGGTTGACGCAGAAGCTTTGTTCGCGGACTTCACCAATGGTTAAACTAATGCCGTCCACAGCAATAAAGCCTTTGGTTAATACATATTTCATCATGTCTTGATTCGGCAGTTGGAACCAAATTTGCAGGTTATTTTCGGAAGGAATGCGTTCAATGATGTCCGCGGTGCAATACACATGACCGGATAATATATGCCCGCCGATTTCTGTGCCCATTTGCATGGCGCGCTCGATATTGACGAAATCACCAGCCTTTAATTCGCCTAAATTAGTGATTTTCAAGGTTTCTTGCATTAAGTCGAAACTCACCAAATTGCCTTTGATTTCCGTGACGGTTAAACACACGCCGTTGTGCGCAACAGAGGCACCGATTTGTAATCCTTTCAGCATTTCTTGTGGCATTTCCACCACGTGTGTTCTAAAATTAGCCGCTTCTGTAATCGCCTTAATTTGTGCGGTACCTTGCACAATGCCTGTAAACATAATGACCTCGAAATCTATTTATTTATGAATCTAAACTTCGTCAAAGAATATCATATTGAAGCCAAAAAATTAATTGCTATCGCCATTCCGATTTTGTTCGCACAAATTGCGCAAAATTCCATGGGGATGGTGGATACCATCATGGCAGGGCGCGTGAGCGCAGCAGACATGGCAGCCATTTCCGTGGGTGCCTCCATTTGGTTGCCGTTGGTGTTATTCGGACACGGGTTGTTACTCGCCTTGCCTCCGACGATTTCCTATTTGAATGGCTCCGGTCAGCGTAAACGGATTGCTCATCAGGTACGCCAAGGCATCTGGATCGTGTTCTTTAGCTGCATTCCCCTCGGTTTATTGATTTATCACAGCGATGCTGTCTTGCAAAACATGGATATGGAACCCCGTTTGGCAGAGATCACAAGCGGCTATTTACACGCCATGATTTGGGGCTTGCCGGGTTATTTATTAATGATTAATTTTCGTTGTTTAAATGACGGTATTGCCAAAACCAAGCCTGCCATGGTGATTACTTTCCTCGGTTTAATGCTCAACATTCCCCTTAACTATATTTTCATTTACGGCAAACTCGGTATTCCGGCATTTGGGGCGGTGGGCTGTGGTATTGCGACGGCAATCGTGAACTGGATGATGTGTCTTTTCATGTTGACCTATTGTATGCGCGCGAGAAATCAACGTGATTTAAAGGTCTTCGACAAGATTATCGAACGTCCGAATGTGCGTACATTGAGCAAGTTGCTGAAACTTGGGTTTCCTATCGCCATGGCGCTGTGTTGTGAAGTGGCGTTATTTGCATTGACTTCGTTATTTCTATCACCACTTGGTGCTGATGTTGTAGCGAGCCACCAAATTGCCTTAAACACCAGCTCGTTTGTCTTCATGTTGCCTATGTCGATTGGTATGGCTACGACGATCTTAGTCGGGCAACGTTTAGGCGAAAAATCGCCACATGGGGCAAAACTGGTGTCTTATTCTGCATTGGCGGTCGGATTATCGGTTGCGATAGTCACTGCATTTTTAACAGTAATTTTACGTGAGCATATTGCTGCCATTTTTGTGAAAGACGTTGAAGTGATTGCCATGGCAGGCACTTTATTATTAATTGCCGCGCTATACCAATTTTCCGACACGGTGCAAGTGATTATCGGTGGCGTGTTGCGTGGGTATAAAGATACCAAAGCTATTTTGTATATTACGCTATTTTGCTATTGGGTGGTGGGGATGCCGCTTGGTTACGCGTTGGCACGCACCGATTGGATCATTACCGGTGGCATTGCGGCGAAAGGGTTCTGGATTGCCTTTATTGTGAGTTTAACCTTAGCGGCTATTTTATTAATTTATCGTCTCCGAAAAATTCAGCGATTACCTGATGACGTGCTGCTAGCGCGCTTGGAAAAATTGAAATAAAGAGAAGCCTGTTACTTTTGTAGCAGGCTTTTTTCATCTAAAGTGCGGTTGTTTTTTTGAGATGTTTTTTAGTGCTTAAAAGAGAATAATTCTCTTTTTCGGCTGAAACTTTTCAGCTATACTGTCGCCGTTTTTTGACTTGAAAAGGTAATGTTATGAAATTTAAATTAAGCGTGATTTCCACCGCACTTTTAACGGCGGTATCCATGTCTGCTTATGCGGAAGAAAAAGCGGAAAATCTTGAACAAATCACTGTTGAAGATACCGGCATTAAGCAAAACGGTTATCAAACCACCGGGACCTCTGTGGTCTCAAAAGCCGAAGTGCCTGTGCTGGATACACCGAACACGGTCAATATTCTTTCCACCCAATTATTAAAAGATCGCAAACCTGAATCCTTAATTGATGCGCTTTACAATGTGAGTGGCGTTAGTCAAGCCAATACCTTAGGCGGCATGTTTGATTCTATTCAAAAACGCGGTTTCGGCGGCAATCGTGATAACTCGATTATGCGTAACGGCTTGCAAGCCGGCCCTGCCAAGAACTTTAGCGCCACCACGGAAACCGTCGAAGTCTTAAAAGGCCCTGCCTCTGTGCTTTATGGCATTCAAGATCCGGGCGGTGTCGTTAATATTGTGACGAAAAAACCACATCAAACACCGAAATATGTGGTTGGTGGCACATTGGGAAATCATCGTTTGTGGGGAACACAAGTGGATTTCACCGGTGGTTTAGGCAATGGTTTTGCTTATCGTTTTATTTATGACAAACAAGAAAAGAATTACTGGCGTAACTTTGGCAAAATTAAAAACACCACTTACGCGCCTTCTCTTTCTTGGGAAAATGACACCACCAAAGTCTTAGTAGCGTATGAGCATAAAGACATTCTTGAGCCGTTTGATCGTGGGACGAATTTATTAACGGCGACAAATTCTCTGCCGAATATTCCGGTCTCCCGTCGTTTAGACGAACCGAATAATGAAACCACGGCAAAAACCGATAACATTGATTTTAAAGTTGAGCATAAACTTAACGATAACTGGAAGTTAAACGCTGGTTATAACTATGCCCGTTATGAATATTTCTATAATCAAGCGCGTATTTCGAATATTAATGTGGCAGACACACCGATCCCTGCAGTTAAAAATAAAAAGGGCGTGATCACCTCTCCGGAATTAAAAGCACGCCATGTACGCCGAGCCATTGAGCAACAACAAGGCGATCAACGCGTGCATAGTGGCACATTAAATATCGTGGGTGAATTCGGTATTGGTGAGATTGCTAACCGTTTTGTCGCCGGTGTGGATGTGATGCGTAATATTCGTGATATTGGTCCGATTTATAACCAAGGCATTATGGATTCCGATATTAATATTGATCATCCAAACTACACCAATCCTGTTGCGCAGAAGAAAAACGGCAATGGCAATGCCTACCAATATAACTATTTAAAAACTGTCGGTGTTTACGTTCAAGATACCGCTTATTTCACTGATCGCTTTATTATGACCGGCGGTTTGCGTTATGAATATTTTGACCAATTTGCCGGCCGCCATTGTTTAAACGCAGCAAATTGTGATGTATCAAAAGGACAAAACGTAACGAAGACCGGTAATACGGATCAGCACGATGGTAAGTTGCTTTATCAATTAGGTGCGGTATATAAATTTACGCCTGATTTTGCCACTTTTGCTAATTACTCGGAATCCTTCCGTCCGCAGATGAGCGTTGCAACCCCTGTGAACGGCGATTTGAAACCTGAACAAGGCAAATCCGTTGAAATGGGTGCGAAGTATGAAAATGCCGGTTTTAATGCAACGGTTTCGTTATTTAATATCAATAAACGTCATGTGGCAGAAGCGGTGGGTAGCGGCGCTAATGCCGAATTAAATATCGTCGGCAAACAACGTTCCCGCGGTGTGGAATTTGACTTAAACGGTCAACTTACCGATCAGTTGAGCGTGGCGGCGAACTATACTTACACCAAAGTGAAATCCTTAGAAAATAAAAAATACCCTGACGCGGTGAATAAACAGCTTTCCGGTGTACCTAAGCATCAATCCTCTTTATTTTTAGCCTATAATGTGGGCGAATTTAATTTCGGCAATATCCGTGTTGGCGGTGGTGCTCGTTATTTGGGATCTTGGTATGCTTATACAAATAACTACGCGAAATCGTATAAAATTCCACACGCCGTAGTGTATGACGCCTTCATTGCCTACGACACCAAAATCTCCGGCAAGAAAGTGTCATTCCAACTTAACGGTAAAAACTTAACGGATAAAACCTACTTCCCATCCACTTCAGGCAATGCAACAAGCACGCTGATTCCGGTGGCGTTGGGTTATGGACGTGAGTTTATCTTTAATACCAAAGTGGAATTCTAATTAAATACTTTCATCCCTAAAGGGCGTTTAACGCCCTTTCTTTTTGGATATTCAAATGGATTGGCAAACAGAAGTTAATAATAGTTTCTCTTGGATTTTGACCGCACTTTTGGGCGTGTCGGCGGTGTTGGCAGTATTGGCATTGGCGCTTAAACGAACAGACTTCGGGCAACGCTTTTGGCTGATTACACAACCTTGCGTGCAAACCTCATCGGCATACAAAATTATCGGTTTGCTTTTATTGTTACTGACCTTGATTTTGCTGGAAGTGCGAATCAGCGTGCTGAATTCCTTTTTCTATAACGGGCTTTATACCTCGTTACAAGAACAAAAAGCCGATGCCTTTTGGTTTTTTGCCGGGCTGAATGCCTTGTTGGTGATGTTCAAAATCGTGCATTCCATTATCAATTATTTTGTACGCCAGCTGTTTGAAATTCGTTGGTTAGAAAAACTCAATAATGAAATGCTGGTGCGTTGGTTGCGCCATAAAAATTATTATCGTCTGAAATACGAAAAAGAATTGCCGGATAACATCGATCAACGTATCGAACAAGATGCCCGCGAATTTATTAGCGGGACGGTTACCATGTTGCAAGGCTTGATTAATTCCGTGATGTCCACCATTGAATTTACAATTATTCTGTGGGGTTTGTCTGGGATATTGGTGTTGCTCGGCGTGCCGATTCCGAAAGGCGTGGTGTTCTTTATTTATATTTTTATCATCGTCGCTACCGCACTTTCCGTTTGGATTGGGCACCCGCTGATTAAATTGAATTTTGATAAAGAACGATTGAACGGGGATTACCGTTATTCCTTAATTCGCGTGCGTGATAACGCAGAAAGTATTGCGTTTTACGATGGTGAAATAAAAGAGCGGTCAAATTTACAAGCGAAATTTCACGCTATCATTCACAACCGTTGGGTGATTGTGCGCCGTATGTTGGGGTTGGACGGGTTTAATACCGGCGTGACGCAAATTGCCATGATTCTACCGCTCATGTTGCAAGCGCCGCGTTTCTTTGCCGGACAGGTGAAATTAGGCGATATGCACCAAACGGTACAAGCCTTCAATCGCCTTATGCGGGCGTTGTCTTTCTTCCGTTTGTTCTATGAAGAATTCACGTTGTATCAAGCGCGTCTCAATCGTTTGTATGGTTTTTTTACCAAATTAGACGAATTGGACGGCACGGACATTCATCAGCCGGTGGAGTGTTCTCATCGGGTGTCATTGCATCATTTCGGGATTAAAGACGGCAACGGAAAAGTCTTGCTGAAGGATCTGAACGTGGATTTGCAAAATGGCGATGCTTTGCTCATTCAAGGCCCGTCAGGCGCAGGAAAAACCTCATTACTCAAAGCCATTGCGGGGATTTATCCGTTTGATACGGAAGGTCGGGTAGAGCGTCCATGTAGCAACAGTCTGTTTCTGCCACAACGCCCGTATATGCCGCAAGGCACGTTACGCGAAGCGATTTGTTATCCGAATATCGAACCTAAACGTGGCGAATTGGAGTTGGCTATGGAGCAGTGCCGTTTGAGCAAATACATTCCGTCTCTTAACGAATCCAACGATTGGCAAGCCATTCTTTCGCCGGGAGAATTGCAACGGGTGGCGTTTATCCGCATTCTTCTGATGCAACCCGATGTGATTTTTTTAGACGAAACCACATCGGCACTGGATGAGCCAACGGAAGAATTGCTGTATAAAATCATCCGCAGCCGCTTCCCAAACATGATTATTCTCAGTGTCGGCCATCGTTGCACGTTGCAACAGTTTCATAATAAGCAGTTAGCACTGTAAAGGCGCTAAAAGTGCGGTGCTTTTTTAAGCCAAATGAATAAAACATAGAAGAAACAGGTTCCCTTTTTTGTCAGAGAAAGGGAAATGAAAATTAAGCATAAAAAAATCCCCCGCATAAGCGAGGGATTGTGAATTTGGAGCGGGAAACGAGGCTCGAACTCGCGACCCCGACCTTGGCAAGGTCGTGC
>NZ_CALIWN010000006.1:0-6916 GCF_938046485.1 uncultured Aggregatibacter sp.
GGAATTGAAGCCGTGTAGTTCTCTGTGTACCAGCCATTGCGTAAAATGGTGTAAGTGATACCGGAGGCTTTTAAGGCGGCTTCAGTTTTAACGTGTTCACCGGTAAGGGATTTTACCGTATTGTCGTTAGTGGCACCGAGTAAGCTGGTGTAAATAATATGTTTCACGCCTGCTTTTTTCGCGGCCTCAATCACGTTGTTATGTTGTACAAAACACTGACCGATTTTATTGCTTGACACCAAAATTAACGTATCCACCCCTTGTAATGCCTCTACTTGCCCTTCTGTTTTTGAATAATCAAATTTGCGGGCTTCTACGCCGGAAATTTTTTCCGGGGAACGTACAAGCGCGATGACGTTTGCGTGTTTTGCTTTTAATAAATTTAACGCGATTGCGCCGAATTGACCTGTTGCACCAGTAATTGCGATAGTTTTCGTTGTCATGATGTTTTCCTTCTCGTTAAGTTGAAATGATGTTTGAACATTTGATTGTTCGCTTGATGTGACGTATTATATTTCAATACTTATTTTTGAGAAGTACTTACATAAACGTAAGTTTTGAGATTTTTTGAAAATAATTTTTAATTTATTGATTTTTAAGGAAATAAAAATGGAAAAAAGTGTTGAGCGCGGTAATGTGTTAGCTTCTGCCTGTCCTTCCCGGCAAATTTTGCAGCATTTAACCAGTCGCTGGGGGGTATTGGTGTTGGTGAGTTTGCATTCCGGCACCAAGCGTTTTAGTGAACTTCGCCGAGCTATTGATGGCGTGAGTGAACGTATGTTGACAAAAACCTTGCAGGAACTGGAAGCGGACGGCATGTTAATTCGCAAATCCTACAATACGGTGCCGCCACAAGTGGATTACACCTTGACGGAATTCGGCTTGCAGGCGTCTAATAAAATGTTTGAGTTGGTGGATTGGTTGGAAATGAATTTAGGGAATATTTTAGCAAGTCAGCAGAATACTGTTTCACAGTAGGCATGTTTAAACTGTCTGACGATACATTGACAATGGGGAGAGCCTATTTTCTAGGCTCTCCCCATTTTATATCGGATTAGGGCTTATAAATAATTTCTACGCCTTCTTCGTCTTCTTCCGACCAGTCATCCCAGTCGTCATCGTCTTCATCATCAATATCGGCGTTTTCTAACTGCGCTTGATGATACTCTTCCCACTTGAATTTCACTTCTTCGTTTTCAACTGCTGCGACTTCTGTTTCACGCGGATTGGCTTCCAAGAAATCCATAATATCACGGCAAAGCTGTGGCACGTTTTTGCCGGTAGCGGCAGAAATCAAATAATAATCCTCTTCCCAACCGAGCTGTTCGGCTATTGCTTCTGCGCGTTCATAGGCTTCTTCATCGCTCATGGTATCGATTTTATTGAAGACTAACCAACGCGGTTTTTCTGCCAAGGACTCGCTGTATTGAAACAATTCCGATTCGATAATCGCTACATTGTCCGCCGGATCGGATTCATCGATTGGGTGAATATCCACCAAGTGAATTAATACGCGGCAACGTTCTAAATGTTTTAGGAAACGGATGCCTAAGCCCGCACCTTCGGAGGCACCTTCAATTAAGCCCGGAATATCGGCCACCACGAAGCTGCGGTTATCGTCCACTTTCACCACGCCTAAACTTGGCACTAAGGTGGTGAACGGGTAATCCGCGACTTTCGGTTTGGCGGCGGAAACGGCACGGATAAAGGTGGATTTACCGGCATTAGGTAAGCCCAGCATACCCACATCCGCAAGTAACATAAGCTCTAATAATAAATCGCGTTTTTCCCCGGGTGTACCCATGGTTTTTTGACGCGGCGCACGGTTGATCGAGGATTTAAAACGCGTGTTACCAAGCCCATGATAACCGCCCTTGGCAACCAATAATCGCATACCGTTTTGGGTTAAATCGCCAATGACCTCTTGGGTGTCGTTATCAATGGCGCGCGTCCCCACCGGCACGCGTAACGTAATGTCTTTGCCGCGGTGTCCGGTGCAATTTGCACTACGACCGTTTTCGCCGCGTTCGGCAGCAAAACGTTTTTCAAAGCGGTAGT
This sequence comes from uncultured Aggregatibacter sp., assembly GCF_938046485.1. Lineage (NCBI taxonomy): Bacteria > Pseudomonadati > Pseudomonadota > Gammaproteobacteria > Pasteurellales > Pasteurellaceae > Aggregatibacter > uncultured Aggregatibacter sp. Next base: position 2,059 of record NZ_CALIWN010000006.1, read on the forward strand.
CAATTAAGGTGTTTAAATTTTCGTCAGCAATTAAATAGACATCGCCGCCATCGCCGCCATCGCCGCCATCCGGCCCGCCTTTCGGGATATATTTTTCACGACGAAAACTGGCACAACCATTGCCTCCGTCACCAGCTTCGACACGAATCAAAGCTTCATCAATAAATTTCATATTTTTCCTATGGGTTCATGTGTTATCGATTGATTTAAGTCGGGCTATTCTATCAGAATCCGCCGTAGAAGTTTGCACAATAACGCCGTAGAACAAAAAAATCGCCTAAAAATTCAGTGGAAAATTTGATTACTGCTGCTTGGTTAGCGCGATTTTCCCTTATAATGTGCCGTATTTTCATTGAACGGCTTGATGTCCTCGCGCCATGGTTTGGAAGAGGCGCACCACATTGCCCTCTTCAATTTGCCGCCCTAAAGTGCGGTCGTTTTTTCGATTATTTTTATGGAATCACAATGACAACCTCAATCCAACAACAAATTGACGACCTTAGAAAAACTCTGCGTTATCACGAATATCAATATCATGTGTTAGACGATCCGCAGATTCCTGACAGTGAATACGATCGCTTATTTCATCAGCTCAAAGCCTTAGAACAACAACATCCCGAACTGATCACCGCCGATTCGCCGACCCAACGCGTGGGCGCGCGGCCGTTGTCAGAATTTGCGCAAATTAAACATGAACTTCCGATGCTTTCATTAGATAACGCCTTTTCTGATGAAGAATTTCTGGCATTCGTGAAACGTATTCAAGATCGTTTAGGACTTGTGCCAGAACCATTGACCTTTTGTTGCGAACCTAAATTGGACGGATTGGCGGTCAGTATTTTGTATGTGAATGGTGTGCTGACCCAAGCGGCAACCCGCGGCGATGGCACAACAGGCGAAGACATCACACAAAACATTCGTACCATTCGCAACATTCCCTTGCAGCTACTAACGGATAATCCGCCAGCACGCTTGGAAGTGCGCGGTGAGGTGTTTATGCCGCACGACGGTTTCGAGCGTTTAAACGAACGCGCCTTGGAACAAGGCGAAAAAACCTTTGCTAACCCGCGTAATGCAGCGGCAGGTTCCTTACGCCAATTGGATCCGAAAATCACTAGCCAACGTCCATTAATGCTTAACGCGTACAGCATTGGCATTGCCGAAGGTGTAAATTTACCACCAACGCACTATGAACGTCTTCAATGGTTGAAATCCATCGGCGTGCCGGTAAATAGCGAAATCCGTTTATGTGATGGCGTTGAAAACGTTTTAAATTTCTACCGCACTATAATGGAAAAACGTAGCTCCTTGGGTTATGACATTGACGGTACGGTATTAAAAGTCAATGACATCGAATTGCAACAAAGACTGGGCTTTATTTCCAAAGCACCGCGTTGGGCAATCGCTTACAAATTTCCTGCACAAGAAGAACTAACCGTATTAAATGACGTGGAATTCCAAGTCGGTCGGACCGGTGCCATCACGCCTGTGGCTAAACTACAACCGGTATTCGTTGCTGGCGTAACGGTAAGTAACGCGACCTTACATAACGGCGACGAGATCGAGCGTCTCAACATTGCTATCGGCGATACGGTGATTATTCGTCGTGCCGGCGATGTGATTCCGCAAATTATTGGCGTCGTACATGATCGCCGCCCGGCCAATGCACGCCAAATTGTCTTTCCAACGCACTGTCCGGTATGCGATTCCTTAATTGTTCGCATTGAAGGCGAAGCGGTGGCACGTTGCACCGGCGGGTTATTCTGTGCGGCACAACGTAAAGAAGCGTTAAAACATTTCGTCTCACGCAAAGCCATGGACATTGACGGCGTAGGTGCCAAACTGATTGAGCAACTGGTGGATCGCGAATTGGTTCATACTCCCGCAGATTTGTTTAAGTTGGATTTAACCACACTCACCCGCTTAGAACGCATGGGGCCGAAATCGGCTGAAAATGCGTTAGCCAGCTTAGAAAAAGCCAAACACACGACCCTCGCCCGTTTTATCTTTGCGTTGGGTATTCGTGATGTGGGTGAAGCCACGGCATTAAATCTGGCAAACCATTTCAAAACCTTAGAAGCGTTACAAAATGCCGATTTAGAACAGTTAAAACAAGTGCCTGATGTGGGCGAAGTCGTGGCAAATCGCATTTTCGTGTTCTGGCGTGAAGAACACAATGTTGCCGTGGTGAATGATCTCATCGCCCAAGGCGTGCATTGGGAAACCGTTGAAGTGCAGGACGTGAAAGAAAATCCGTTCAAAGACAAAACTGTGGTGCTCACCGGCACACTTTCCCAAATGGGACGCAACGACGCCAAAGCACTGCTACAACAACTCGGTGCCAAAGTCAGTGGCAGTGTTTCAGCCAAAACCGACTATGTGATCGCCGGTGAAGCGGCAGGTTCCAAACTCAGCAAAGCGGCAGAATTAGGCGTGCAGGTGTTGAGTGAGGAGGAGTTTTTGGCGTGGATTGGTGCATAGGCAAGCCAATACAAAATGACCGACTTTTTGATTAAAAGTCGGTCGTTTATACTATGCATGCGATAAAATGAAATCATGCCAAAGGCATTATTTAACGGATTTTTGCACCGCACTTTTGCGATATGCCCAAAGCATAATGGCAATGCCCCCCACAATCATAGGTACGCAAAGTAACTGCCCGCGCGTGATCACATTGAGGAAAAGTTCTACATCCGGTTCGCGAACATATTCAACGATAAAACGGAAAAAACCGTAGCCGATAAGGAATAACCCAGCCACCGAACCTGTCGGACGTGGTTTGCGAATAAACCCATTGAGAATCAAGAACAACACTAAACCTTCCAACACCGCTTCATATAACTGAGACGGATGGCGTGGCAAGAGCAGCGGATCCGTTGGGAAAATCATCGCCCAAGGCACATCGGTTTGACGTCCCCATAATTCGAGGTTAATGAAATTACCAATACGCCCCATGCCTAGCCCGAATGGAATTAAGGGTGCCATAAAATCAGCCGTTGCCCAAAAGCGGCGTTTTTGCATCTTAGAGGTGATGATCATAGCAATAATCACACCGATCAAACCGCCGTGGAAAGACATTCCCCCTTCCCAAACACGGAATAAATACAACGGATCCTGTAAAAAACGATCAAGATTATAAAAGAACACATCGCCGATTCGTCCGCCGAAGAAAATCCCCATAAAGCTGTTAAATAGCAAAGAGTCCACTTGATCCACCGTCCAACCGCTGTTCGGTTGCTTAGCACGACGTACGCCAAGCCAGCGGGCAAAAATAAAACCAAGTAGATACATTAAACCGTACCAGCGCAAGCCAATCGGGCCAAATTCAAAAATCGCCGGGTCGAAATGGGGGAGAACTAAATAATCTGAACTCATAACTTTCCTTATTTCAATAACATATTAATCGCCACTACAATTAAGAAGGCGGCAAATCCTTTCTTCAAGGTCGACACCGGTAATCGGTTGGTCATATTGGCGCCGAGTTTAGAGGTAAAAAATGAGGTGACGGTAATACCTAATACCGCAGGAAGGTACACAAAACCGAGGGAATAATTCGGCATTCCCGGCGTCCCCCAACCGCTCAGCATGAAGCTCAACATACCGGCAATGCCCATTAACATGCCACAAAATGCGGAGGTACCGATGGCTTTTTTAATGTCCACATTACGTGAATTTAAAAACGGCACGATAAAGCCGCCACCGCCAATACCGGCAACGCTTGATATCATACCGATTAAAGCACCGCCGATAATTGAGGATAAAGGCGTGATTTTTTTGTTCGGATCGAGATTTTTCGGCTTAATGGACAAAATCATTTTAATCGCCAGATAGGTAACTAAGCAGGCAAATAACTTACCGGAAATTTCAGGTGGCAATTTACTGATGTATTGTCCGGAAATAAAGGCGCTAATCATTAACGCGGGCGCAAAATATTTCAACGTTGACCAAACCACGTTGCCGAGCTTGTGGTGTCGTTGTGCGGAAGAAAATGCGGTAACCACGATGGTAGCAAAAGACGTGCCAAGTGCGGTGGACATGAGCAATGAATCCGGCACACCCACAATCGGCAGTAGATAAACCATCATCGGTACAATCACCATGCCGCCGCCAATGCCGAAAAGCCCCGACAAGAAGCCGGCAGCACAACCGGCAAGTAAGCAGAAGAGAAAGAAGGTTAACATAATTATCCTCTATATTTACGCGGTGTGCGTTTGGGCGATTTAGAATAATGTTGCTTGTGAGAAGAGAACGCGGGTTTCTTATCGCCGAATGTTGCGGTTTCAGTCTGCGCCAAGGCGTTACTGTTTTCATCAAATAACACCGCCGCAAACTCTTTCATGGCTTTACGATAAACCTCTTTTTTAAAAGACACCACTTGACGCACTGGATACCAAAAGCTCACCCAACGCCATCCGTCAAATTCCGGCGTTTTACTGCACTGCATATTGATATTCTTGGTATCAGTCACTAACTGCAATAAAAACCAACGCTGCTTCTGCCCGATACACATCGGTTTGGAATCGTGACGCAATAAACGCTTCGGTAATTTATAACGTAACCACTGTTTAGAGGCGTATAGCACACGCACATCTTTAGGCGTTAGCCCCACTTCTTCAAATAATTCTCTAAACATGGCTTGCTCGGGAGTTTCGTTATCATTAATGCCCCCTTGCGGAAATTGCCAAGAATTCTGTCCGTATCGCTTCGCCCACAGCACTTGCCCTTTGTCGTTACAAATAACAATGCCTACATTCGGACGGTAGCCATCGAAATCGATCACTATCGTATCCCTTAATCTGTCTCATTTTTTACACTAAATAGCGACAAATTGTTTCATAAACCAAGCATTAGCACAACT
>NZ_CALIWN010000007.1:0-4951 GCF_938046485.1 uncultured Aggregatibacter sp.
ATACGTTGGTTGAAAAAATACTTCCAAAAATTACCGCACTTTAGTTCGTTCCGTGCTTGGTTTGGTCGTGCATCAAGATGCACGCTACGCACGATTTAGATCCATATGCATAGCGTATGATTTTATAGTCGGACTTTGCCTGGCTATAAATAAAAAAGCCGATCTTAAGAAAACTTAAGATCGGCAATCAGCAAAATGCTTATTACAAGCTTGCTGTCTCTATTATTTTTTTAGAACCAACACCACGGAGTCACCGGCAACCACTTCCCCGGTTTTCTTCTCAAGATGATTAATCTCATCCATATTGGAAATCACTACCGGTGTTAATACGGATTTCGCTTTGGATTCCAAGAGAGGAAGATCTAACTCAATCACTGTGTCGCCACGTTTAACGGTTTGACCTTCTTGCGCCACACGGGTAAAGCCTTCACCTTTTAATTCTACGGTATCAATACCAAAGTGAACAAATAACTCCACGCCTTCTTTGGATTCCATGGAAAACGCATGATTTGTTTCAAAAATTTTACCAATCACACCATCTACCGGCGCAACTAATTTATTGCCGGTCGGGCGAATAGCAATACCATCACCAACAATCTTTTCAGAAAAAACGACATCCGGCACATCTTCAATATTCACGATCTCACCGGAAAGTGGGGCATAGATTTCCACTTCAACCGCTTTCTTCTCTTTTGAGCCAAATAGTTTGTCAAATAAACCCATTTTAATCATCTCCTGAAGTTTGAAATTTAGTCTTATTTTAGCTTAAAAAGCCTAATTTGTATTTAATTTAATGCTTTTTCTGCTAAAAAATCAATCACTAAACGTTCGATTTCTGCCGCAGTCGGTTGTTGTAACGCCTTTTCTGCCAGTAATTTTGCGTCTTGATAATTAACGTTACGAATTAATTTCTTAATCCGCGGCACAGAAATCGCACTCATACTAAATTCATCTAGCCCCATTCCTAACAACAAGACAGTAGCACGTTCATCGCCGGCTAATTCGCCGCACATTCCCGTCCATTTTCCTTCCGCATGAGAAGCATCAATCACTTGTTTGATCAAATTCAGCACAGACGGACTCATTGGGTTATATAAATGAGAAATGAGCTCATTGCCTCGATCTACGGCCAACGTATATTGGGTTAAATCGTTCGTACCAATACTGAAGAAATCGACCTCTTTTGCTAAGAATTTGGCATTCACCGCAGCAGATGGCGTTTCAACCATGACACCAATTTGAATATTTTCGTCAAAGGCCTTACCTTCATTACGCAATTCAACTTTCAATTCTTCAATGACGGATTTCAACTCACGAATTTCTTCTACAGAAATAATCATTGGGAACATTACCGCTAACTTACCGTAAGCCGAAGCACGCAATACTGCTCTTAATTGCGCATTTAAAATTTCGCGGCGATCCAACGCAATACGAATAGCACGCCAACCGAGGAATGGATTCATTTCTTTCGGCAAATCCAAATACGGCAATTCTTTATCACCGCCAATATCCATGGTACGCAATATCACCAAATTGCCATTCATGGCTTCCACGACGTCTTTATAGGCGATAAATTGCTCTTCTTCTGTCGGCAATTGATCACGATCCATAAACAAGAATTCCGTGCGGTATAGCCCCACCCCTTCTGCGCCGTTGCGCTCCGCACCTTCGATATCACGAATGGTACCGATATTCGCAACCACATCCACGCGGTGTCCATCTAGCGTTAATGCCGGCAAATCTTTTAACTTCGCCAACTCAGCTTTCTCATCGGCTAATTTCGCTTGCAACGCTTTTAAACGCTGAATGTCTTCTTGAGAAGGATTGACATAAACCACATTATTTAACGCATCCAGAATTAAAAAATCACCGGTATTTACCAACTCGGTAACATTGTTCGTCCCAACAATTGCCGGTAATTCAAGGGAACGCGCCATAATGGAGGTATGTGATGTGCGACCACCGATATCCGTCACAAAACCTAACACCTTATCTAAATTTAGCTGTGCTGTTTCAGAAGGCGTTAAATCATAGGCAACTAAAATCGCCTCTTCATTAATTTCACCTAAATCAACGATGTGCATGCCTAAGATATTTTTAATTAAGCGATTGCCAATATCACGAATATCACCGGCACGCTCTTTTAAATACTCATCGTCGATTTCCGACAAAATGGCGACTTGCTGATCAATCACCACATTCGCCGCCACTGCCGCATTCACATGATTTGAACGAAGATAATCAATGATTTCCTCTTCCAGCTCTTCATCTTCCAAAATCATTAAATGCCCTTCGAAGATGGCAGCTTTTTCTTCGCCTAAAGATTGATAAGCACGCTCTTTAATTGAGTTTAACTGCTCTACAGCCGCCTCACGTCCTGCGTAAAAACGCGCGATTTCTTCCTCGACTTGGCTATCTTTAATCTTTTGCATATCCAGTACAATTTTTTCTTCTTTAAGCACAAGTGCTTTACCAAAAACAATACCTGGTGAAGCCGGAATTCCTGAAATCATAGTTACCTTCTATAAAAAATCTATCCTAAAACTCAAATTGATTAAAAATCAATCATTCTTAAAATAAAGCAAAAGCCATGACCTGCTACATCGCCTCTTTAATCATAAAGAAAGATTGCCGCAAATCATGGCTTGGTTATTATTCTAAGGTTGGAATTAATGCCACAAGATGTTCAACCGCTTTTTCTGCATCCTCACCTTCTGCAGAAATCGTAATCACGGTACCTTGCGTGAGCATCAACGTTTGTAATTTAAACAAACTTTTTGCACTGGCACTTTTACCGGCTGAAGAAACCGTAATATCAGAAACAAATGCTTTCGCTTCTTTAACGAATTGTGCTGCCGGACGCGTATGCAAACCATTAGGTGCAGTGATTTCAACATCTTTTGAATACATATGAGTTTCCTCTAAAAAATTAATTGAATCCGATAAGTCCATTTAGCATTTTGATGGAATCTTGTCTAAAAAGACTAAAATAAATGCGCCGTAGTATCCTGATAATCGCTCCATTACGCAAGGCGATTTCAATAAAAATTTGAACTGGATCACAAAAAAACGACGTCAAAGTTTAATTTATTAACCAAAATTTAACAAGGTTTTGCGCAAAAGAAGTGGCTGACATTGACTTATTCAACAGAAAAATGGCGCTGCGATTTCATTTCTTTTTTACTGGTTAACAAACGATGATAATTTTCATAACGAACAGCACTGATTTTGCCTTCTTCTACCGCCTGACGTAAGGCACATCCCGGATCATTTAAATGCTTACAATCACGAAACTTACAAGTCCCTAGCACCGTTTGGAATTCTCGATAACCTTTTGTAATCTGCTCATCTTCCAAATGCCACAAACCAAATTCACGGATGCCCGGTGAATCAATTAAACTGCCTCCCTGCGGTAAATGATATAAACGAGAAGAAGTGGTCGTGTGTTGCCCAAGGCCCGAGGTTGAACTAATTTCCCCGACTAACGCGTCCACCTCCGGCAAGACAGCATTAATCAAACTGGATTTTCCTACGCCGGATTGTCCTACAAAAATAGACACGCCATCCGATAAAAGTGCGGTCAGTTTTTCCAGATTTTTTTTATTCTGCGCGGAAACCATCAGCGTTTGATAGCCGATATCACGATAAATTTTCAGCTGTGAATCCACGTCTTGCCATTGTTCTTCCGTCAACATATCGGCTTTATTCAACACAATAATGGGTTCAATGTTGGCTTCTTCGCACACCACCAAATAACGATCAATAATATTCAGCGACAAACTCGGCAATACGGAGGAAATAATGATAATACGATCAATGTTGGCAGCGATGACTTTAATGCCATCATAGTAATCTGGACGGGAAATTTCATTTTTGCGCGGATGAACCCCTTCAATTACGCCACTTACACCTTGCAACTGCTCATTACCTTGTCGCCAGATCACACGATCGCCCACGACAACACTCGCCAATGTGCGACGCAAGTTACAACGAAAAATCTCGCCTTGCGCATTTTCCACATCTGCATGACGGGCATAGCGCGTGACAACCAAGCCATCCTGCGAATCGCCTAACATCTCATCCTGCCAATCAATGTCTTTCTTCTGATGGCGATGTAATACCTTATGATTATTGGATTGAATTCGGCGTTTTTGATTTTGCGTTAATTTGGGTTTACTCATACAAAGTGCGGTCGTTTTTTCTCGCGTTTTTCGCTAGAATAAGGAAAATTTTCGCATAGGATACCTTATATAATGACATTAGATAAACAAAATCTGATCTGGATTGATCTTGAAATGACAGGTTTAGATCCGGAAAAAGAACGCATTATTGAAATCGCAACCATTGTGACCGATAAAAATTTAAATATTCTTGCCGAAGGGCCGGTACTCGCCATCCACCAATCGGAAGAATTACTCAATAAAATGAGCGACTGGTGTGTAAAAACCCACACCGCCAATGGGCTGGTTGAACGCGTTAAAAACAGCAAATTAACCGAACGCGCCGCCGAATTACAAACCTTAGATTTCCTCAAGAAATACGTGCCGAAAGGGGTATCACCGATTTGTGGCAACAGTGTGGCACAAGACAAACGCTTTCTCTTTAAATATATGCCGGAGCTTGCAGACTACTTCCACTATCGCCACCTTGATGTCAGTACATTAAAAGAATTAGCTGCCCGCTGGAAACCGGAAATTCTGGACGGCTTTAGTAAACAAAACACCCATTTGGCATTAGACGATATTCGCGAATCCATCAAAGAACTCGCTTACTATCGCGAACATTTTTTAAAGATGGACTAAATCGACGAATATATAAACAAGCGCATCATTTTCATGATTTTATACTTGCACTGTCCAAAAATATTCGTATAATGCCGTCTCATTCATTTGATGTGAATGCGGGAATAGCTCAGTTGGTAGAGCACGACCTTGCCAAGGTCGGGGTCGCG
>NZ_CALIWN010000008.1:0-47558 GCF_938046485.1 uncultured Aggregatibacter sp.
AAATCGTGAATTACGTGTCGAGGTTAATCATTCGTGCAACAAGTTGCACGCTACGCATAAAATCGTGAATTACGTGTCGAGGTTAATCATTCGTGCAACAAGTTGCACGCTACGAGGGGTCAATAATCCTCCTATAATGTTGAATTTAGGTTGTCAGCCTTATTCATTATATCGCGAGGATTTTTCTGTTCATCGCTTAAAGCTATTTGGCTCCATATATGTTGCGTATGGTTTTTATAGCCAGACTTTGGCTGGATATAATAAACAAGGCTACTTCATGAAAAGTAGCCTTTTTTATGTCGATTAACTAATAAAACGTGATACAAAAAAAGCTATATTTCTAATGAAATATAGCTTTTTATAACCGACTATTTTAGATATTAAATTAAGATTTGAGCCGGTGCAGCATAACCTTGTGGAACTTGTTGTTTGTCTTCAAAGGTAACAAACTCCCACGCTTCTTGATTATCCAATACCGCTCTTAATAATTTATTATTCAAACCATGACCTGATTTGTAGGCTTTGAAATCACCAATGATATTATAACCACACATATATAAATCACCGATAGCATCTAACATTTTGTGACGAACTAATTCATCTTTAAAACGTAAACCATCTTCATTCAAAATGCGGTAATCATCAAGCACAATGGCATTATCCAAACTACCGCCTAAAGCTAAACCTTGTGACTGTAGATATTCAATATCTTTCATGAAACCAAAGGTTCTAGCGCGACTAATTTGTTGAACAAAAGCCTGCGCAGAAAAATCCATCACATAGTTACGTACATTTTTACTAATTGCCGGATGGTTGAAATCAATAGTGAAATCTAAACGGAAACCGTTATAAGGGGAGAACTCAGCCCATTTATCACCATCTTCTACGCGTACTTTTTGTTTAATACGAATAAACTTCTTCGGTGCATTTTGTTCTTCAATGCCTGCATCAAGTAATAAATAAATAAATGGACTTGCACTACCATCCATAATTGGAATTTCCGGTGCATCTACTTCAACAATCACATTATCAATACCTAATCCAGCCAATGCGGCATTAAGATGTTCAACCGTTGAAATACGCACACCTTGTTCATTCACTAAGCAAGTACAAAGCATTGTATCACGCACTGAATTTGCGTTAGCCGGGAATGTCACCGGCGGATTCAAATCAGTACGGCAATAGACCACCCCAGTATTCGGCATTGCCGGACGCAAAATCAGAGTAACTTTGTTACCACTATGCAAGCCAACACCGGTGACTTTAATGCTTTGTTTTAAGGTTCTTTGCTTAATCATAATACTCTCTATTTGTCATTATTACGCATAAAATCACGTACATTAAACAGTGAATCGACATTAGCAGGAATAGGTTTATCTTCCGGCTTTTGTTGACCACGTTCAGATACGTTATCTTGTGTTATCTGACCATAATTTGGCGCCCGAGTTCCCAAACTACCAAAGGCTGTACTAATCGGTTGAAGACCCGGTTGAGTATTTCCCTGTACTGTCTGAGGACGAGCAGGAATTTGAATTTCCGGCGTTTCAGGCTCGCCGATACCGGTCGCAACAATAGTTACACGAATTTCATCAACCATATCCGGCACTAATGTTGTACCGATAACCACGGTTGCCTCTTCCGAAGCAAATCCTCTCACGGTCTCACCTACAGCGTTGAATTCAGATAATCCCAAATCCATACCACAAGTAATATTAACTAAAACACCTTTCGCACCGGATAAATCCACACGTTCTAATAGATCGCTTTTCACGGCAATTTTTGCAGCCTCTTCAGCACGCCCCTCTCCTTGTGGACCTTGTGCTGCGCCAAAGCCAATCATTGCTTGTCCCATTTCTGACATCACGGTACGCACATCAGCGAAGTCCACGTTAATCAACCCTGGAGAGGTGATCATATCGGAAATACCGGTCACAGAATTATTCAACACATCATTTGCGGCGGAAAATGCTTGTATCAATGTGGCATTTTTTGGCATGGCCTTCGTTAATTGCTCATTAGGGATGATAATTAGAGAATCCACATATTTCGATAACTCTTTAATTCCCATTTCAGCAAACATCATCCGTTTCTTACCTTCGAATACAAACGGCTTCGTCACCACAGCGACGGTAAGAACACCTAATTCTTTTGCAATTTGAGCCACGATCGGTGCTGCACCGGTACCTGTACCACCGCCCATACCGGCAGCGATAAATACCATATCCGCACCTTCTAACATTTTACGAATGGCATCTTGATCATCTTCCGCTGCTTTACGACCGACATTTGGGTTTGCACCGGCACCTAATCCTTTCGTTGTATTCGCGCCGATTTGAACGGTTTGTTGGGCTTGACTCTTACGAAGCGCTTGAGCATCTGTATTCACAGAATAGAATTCAATCTTACCATGCTCATCGGTGTTAAATAGAGCATCGTCAGTAATCATATTACCGGCATTTTTTTGCTGCATATTTGCAACCATATGATTAATCGCGTTACCGCCGCCACCACCAACACCGACGACTTTAATCAACGCACCACTCATTTCACCAAGATCGTAATCTACCGGCTCAAACATAATTACCTATTCTCCGTTAGTGCCGACAAATTATCGGCGTATTAAACCCAAATTGTTCATATTGTAGATGAAAAATCAAAATTCTCAAAATTCCGACCGCACTTTATTAAAAATTTTTTTCATGATATTGCCACAAGCACTTAAAAATCCGCTATCGGTATGCTCCTCATTGATTGGACCTTCATCTTCATTACTATGTCCATATTGCAATAATCCAATGACTGTTGCATATTGTGGTTTATTGACGTAATCTGTAAGACCGGTAATATTTAACGGGCTACCAATACGCACTTGAGCGTGAGTACCGAATACCTCGGCGGCACATTCTTTTAAGTCTTCAATTTGTGCGCCACCACCGGTGATGACAATGCCGGCAATAAGCTCACATTTCATATTTTTAGAATCTAAGTCCGCTTTTAAATAAAGAAGTTCATTTTTAACTAAACCTAATAATTCTTTATAGCGGGCAGATGTCACCATCGAAAGTTGTTCGCGAGTCAATGTGCGCGGACCACGCCCACCAATGCTAGAGACCTCAATTTTTTTATCCGCATGATGTTTCGGTGGACAGAATGCACTACCATGATTCACTTTAATGCTTTCAGCCTCCATTCTTGAGGTCGCACAAGCATAAGCAATATCATCGGTCACACGATTACCGGCGTAAGGAATCACCTTACTAAAGCGCAATGCCCCGTTAATATACACCATAATATCCATGGTGCCGGCACCGAAATCAATTAAGCAGACGCCCAAATCTTTTTCATCTTCAGTCAATACAGAATAACTTGAAGCCAAACCGGAAAAGACAATTTTCTCCACTTTTAATTTGCAACGTTCTACCGCTTTTTTCAGATTGTTTAGCCAATCCTGATGACAAGCAATTAAATGGGTCTGTGCTTTTAAGCGCACACCTTGCAAACCCAATGGATTTTTAATATTCATTTGCTTATCAACGGCAAATTCTTGTGGAATAATGTGCAACAAAGACAACCCTTCCGGCATTTTCACCGAACTGGCTGTGTGAATCGCAGAATCAATTTCATCTTGTGTGACTTCGCCTTCGGCAATCGGCACAAAGCCATTTTCATTTAGACTTTGAATATGTTCACCGGTAATGGCTAGCGTTACGCTCATAATACGGCAGTCAGCCACCGATTCAGCCGCTTCAATGGCGCGTTGAATTGAAGTCACTACTGCATTGAGATCCGTAATGCTTCCTTTATCAATTCCTTTAGAAGGGCAACTGCCAACACCAAGCACGTTTACCACGCCATCAGGCAATACCTCACCCACCACGGCAACCACTTTTGATGTACCGACTTCCAATCCTACAATAGTCTTTGATTCCACAATTTTAGACATTTTTTAACTTCACTATTAATATTTAATTAGCATCCACCATGCCTACCGAAGCACCGGAGGCGTAACGTAAATCAACGTAAGATAATCGCTTATTTTCAGGAATTTCAATCTGTGGATAAATCGTAACGAAACGCTCGAGTTTGCTTTTCCAGTCGCCTCGCCCAAGTTTCAGTACCACATCATTATCTAATACGACTTTCCATGCACCACGCGCATCAATGGCAACCGCTTTTAAATTTAAGCCTTTTTGTTTCAAATCAGCATAAATTCTATTCCAGGCATCAAGCACTTTTTCACTTTGGAAATCCGGACCGGCTAGACGCGGGAGATGCGTATCTTTGAGTTTATTCATGGGCAGCTGGAAAACGACGCCATCATCAGAGAGAAAATCGCTTTCGTTCCAAATCGCAACAGGCTTATACTCTGTCACCCAAATGCTTAACTTATTCGGCCACATTTTTCGCACAACCGCCCCTTTTACCCAAGGCATTGTTTCAATTTGCTCACGAATAATGTCGGCATCCTGACCGAAAAAGCCTTTTAACCCACCCATTTTCAATAAAACATCACGCACATCCGCATCCGTCGTAAAGGTTGGTGTACCGACTAATGCAAATGCACTGATAGGCTTACTATCTAATTTTTCTAGAAAACTTTGCCAATTTGAATAAGAATAGAACGCGATGCCAACGCATAATAGCACAAGTAATAATTTAATTTGCACAAAAACTTTTGATTTTGGCTCACCATATCTTATATTTTGTGTGGTTTTGCGTTTTAGTAAATTCATTCCGCACTCAACTCTAAAATTTTCTCAACCAACTGTTCAAAAGAATACCCGACCGTTGCAGCTGATTTTGGGAACAAACTGTGACTCGTCATACCAGGATTCGTGTTCACCTCTACCAGACGGAACTTTCCTTCCGCATCTGCCATCACATCAATACGGCTCCAACCACGACATCCCACCACATCATAGGCCTGTTTTACTAAATGGCGAAGCTCCTGCTCACGTTCATCGCTTAACCCTGCCGGACAAAAATATTGCGTATTATCAGAAATGTATTTCGCATCATAATCATAGAACTCACCTTCCGGCACGATTTTAATGGAAGGTAACACTTCGTTATTCAGTACCGGCACAGTAAATTCATCACCGGCAAGCCATTCTTCAATCAGTACGGTGCGATCAAATTTAAGCGCAAAATCCACCGCACTTTCTAACTCTTCAATCGCTTTCACTTTGGTTAACCCCACACTAGACCCTTCTAAAGAGGGCTTCACCATCAACGGCAAGCCGAGTTTTTTGACCACTGACTCAGGGTTTAAGGTTGCTCGATTTTCCACTGTCACGATTTCCATCTCAGCAACCGGCAGACCAAAGGCTTTCCATAACATTTTCGTGCGCATTTTATCCATGGTCAGCGCAGACGCCATCACACCGCAACCGGTGTAAGGAATACCGATTTGCTCCAACAACCCTTGCATCGTGCCGTCCTCACCACCGCGACCATGTAAAATATTAAACACACGATCAAAGCCTTGTTCTTTTAGTGTTGCCACCGGAAAAGTTTTCGGATCAATCGGGTGAGCATCATACCCCTGTTTACGCAACGCGTTTAATACGGCAGTTCCTGAATTTAAAGACACCTCACGTTCGGCTGAGGTTCCGCCCAATAATACGGCAATTTTTTCTTGTTTTAAGGTTTTACTCATCTCGCTATCCACTTATTCTTTTGTCCAACGTTCGACTAACTGGCGTGAAAGCTTACTCACGCTGCCGGCGCCTTGCGCCAAAATTAAATCGCCATCTTGAATAATTTGATCAAGCACATCTCCTAATTGTGTCGTATCAGACACCAAAATCGGATCCACTTTGCCAAGATTGCGAATAGAACGACATAATGCTTTACTATCAGCGCCCACAATCGGTGCCTCGCCGGCGGGATACACATCCAACATAATCAAGGCATCGACCTGAGATAAGACTTGCACAAAATCATCAAATAAATCTCGGGTGCGGGAATAACGGTGCGGTTGAAAAATCATCACAATCCGTTTATTCTCCCAACCTTGACGCGCCGCTTGAATGGTGACGCCCACTTCCGTCGGATGATGTCCATAATCGTCCACCAGCATCACTTTACCGTTCGGACGAATAAATTGCCCTAACTGATCGAAACGGCGACCAGCCCCTTGGAAATCAGCTAATGCGGCTAAAATCGCTTCGTTTTTGATGCCTTCCTCTTTAGCTACCGCTAACGCGGCCGTCGCATTTAAGGCATTATGCCGCCCCGGCACATTCAGCAAGACATCAATACGTTCACCGTTCGGACAAATCACGGTGTAATGGCCTTGGAAACCGGTTTGTTGATAATCTTCGATGCGATAATCGGCATTCTCACTGAAACCATAAGTGATCACCTGACGCCCAACTTGTGGCACCAAGCTCATTAAATCGGTATCATCGGCACATAGCACGGCTAATCCATAAAACGGCAAATTATGTAAGAAATTCACATAGGTTTGCTTCATTTCATCAAAATCACCGTGATAGGTATCCATATGATCCGGCTCAATATTGGTCACGATAGAAATCATCGGTTGCAAATGCAAGAAAGAGGCATCACTTTCATCGGCCTCGGCAATCAAATAACGGCTACGCCCTAAATGCGCATTTGTCCCGGCGGATTTCACCAAACCGCCATTCACAAAAGTCGGATCCAAACCTGCTTCTGCATAAATCATAGAAACCATCGCGGTGGTTGTTGTTTTACCGTGCGTACCGGCAACCGCAATACCATGACGGAAACGCATTAATTCCGCCAACATTTGCGCACGTTGAATAACCGGAATGCGTGCTTCTTTTGCCGCCACCACTTCAGGGTTATCATCACGAATCGCAGAAGAAATCACCACCACACTAGCACAGGTAATATTTTCTGCTTTATGCCCAATAAACACTTTGGCGCCGGCACAAGCTAAACGCTGAGTCACCGCACTTTCCGCAATATCCGAACCGGAAATATGATATCCCTCATTCAATAAAATTTCGGCAATACCACACATCCCCGCGCCACCGATACCGATAAAATGAATTTGCTTCACTCGGCGCATTTCCGGAATGATGTCTCTAATCTGTTGATGATAGTTATCCATGAATCTGTCCTTCTTACTCGGTCGCGCAAAATAATTGAAAAAACGACCGCACTTTTAATTTAATTTGCCACGTCTTCAATCACCTCAGCGACCCGCTTAGCCGCTAATGGTGTTGCCTTGCTTTTTGCCTTTAACGCCATGGCTAATAATGTTTCACGATCTGCCAACAATGGGGTTAACGCGTTCAACAGACGCACTTCGGTAAATTCCGGCTGCTCAATAATCAGCGCAGCCCCTGCATCCGCTAAATATTTGGCATTCAAAAATTGCTGACGGTCTTTATGTTGGAAAGGCACGAAAATAGCCGGTACACCGACTGCCGCCAATTCGCACACCGTCAATGCGCCAGAACGACAAATCACAATGTCCGCCCAGGCATAAGCTTCTGCCATATCATCGATAAATTCAGTCGCCACGCCATTTTGATTTGCCTGATAGATTTCCTCAATGCCTGCTAAATTGCCCTTGCCTACTTGGTGACGCACATAAATCTCCAAACCTTGGGCGCTGAGTTTCTCTGCGACTTTTGGCACAGTTTGATTTAACACGCGCGCCCCTTGGCTACCACCGACGACTAAAATACGCAAGATTTTATCACGCGCAGCAAAACGTGTTTCTGGGGCTTCGGTTTGGAATAAATCACGACGTACCGGATTTCCCACCACTTCAGCATGAGGAAAGGCATTTGGGAAGGCTTGCAACACTCGCGCAGCAATTTTGGATAACCAATTATTGGTTAATCCCGCAATGGCATTTTGTTCATGCAATACCACCGGTACGCCGCAAAGTTTTGCCGCGATACCGCCCGGGCCAGAAACATAGCCACCCATGCCTAATACCGCATTGGGTTGGTATTGTTGAATAATCTTACGCGCCTGGCACACCGCGCGCAAAATCGCAAAAGGCGCCAATAATAAACTCTTGATGCCTTTGCCGCGTAACCCTGAAATTTGGATAAATTCAATGGGAATGCCATGTTTTGGTACTAATTGGGCTTCCATACGATCTTTAGTGCCAAGCCAGCGAATTTCCCAACCTTGCTGTTGTAATTCTTGTGCAACGGCAATGGCAGGAAAAACATGTCCGCCTGTTCCACCTGCCATCACTAATAATTTTTTACCCATCTCTTTTCTCTAAAAATACTTAAAAAACCGACCGCACTTTTGGGCCTAGTCATCTCGCAATCTTGCTTGACCACCACGCATGAGGCGATTTTCGTGATCAATGCGCAGAAGCATACCAATAGTCACCGACATAATGATAATACTGGAGCCCCCGTAACTGACGAGTGGAAAGGTAAGCCCTTTGGTCGGTAACATCCCCAGCGCCATCCCTAAATTCACAAAGCCTTGGAAGAAAAGCCAAAAACTGATCCCGAAAGCCAAAAAGCCTTTAAAACGCTGTTCTAGAATTAAGGACTCACGCCCAATTTTCATGGCGCGAAAAACCAATAAGCCAAGTAGCGCAATAATAATAAAAATCCCAAAAAAGCCGAACTCTTCGCCCACAATCGCCATGACGAAGTCAGTGTGTGCTTCCGGCAAATATTCCAATTTCAATACGGAATTGCCTAACCCTTCGCCGAAAAAGCCACCACGACCGAATGCCATTAACGAGTTAGATAATTGAAAACCGGTACCGTAAGGGTCTTTGAAAGGATCCATAAAGCCGGTAATCCGTTTTAGACGGTATGCGGATGTCAGCACCAACCACACAAACAGCAACAAGCCCACGCCAATTAACCCGATAAACTGCCAAAAGTTGGCACCTACGATAAATAATAGGCCAAAGGTGATAATAAATAAGACAACGGCACTGCCCAAGTCTGGTTGTACTAAAAGGAAACAGCCCATCACGCCCATCACGATAAAAGGCTTGAACGCACTTAATTTGCGACTCCGCACTTCATCATAACGTCGGGTAAAATAACTGGCGAGGAAACAGGTTAAGGCTAACTTAGCAAATTCCGCCGGTTGGAAATTAAATAAAACCATCGGGATCCAACGGCGTGCACCATTCACTTCCCGTCCGATCCCAGGAATCATCACGAGAAAAAGCAACACCAAAGCCACGCCAAAGAGTTTAACATGCCATTTTTCCCACTTTTCCATGGGAATTTGTAGCGCAAAATAACAGGTCACACAGGAAAGGATAATGTAAAGCACATCGCGCTTGGCAAAATAGAACGCATCACTATACAAACGGGTCCCCACCGGAATAGAGGCTGAGGATACTGCCAATAGCCCAATTAATAGCAAGATTAAATACAACCAAAGCAACGTGCGGTCGTACAACGAACTGCTTGGCGTTACGGTGGTTGCTTGCACGCTACGCGCTTTAAACTGATCCCAAAATCCCATGTATTTTCCTCATCTGTCCTAACTTAGTGATGAGCTTAACTGTGCCAATCGCGTGAACTCTTCACCGCGTGCTTCAAAACACGGAAATTGATCCAAACTGGCACACGCCGGGGATAACAACACCATGTCGCCTGCTTGTAATTGCGGACGGATTGCCGCGATGGCTTGTTCCATGGTGTCGAATAAGCGGCTTTGTGAGGTAAGATCCGCTAACGCTTTGCCATCACGGCCAAAGCAATAACAATAAATATGCGGCTGATTAATTAAGGTTGCCAGAGCTGAAAAATCTGCGCCTTTGCCATCGCCACCTAACAATAAATAGAGTTTCCCGGCGACCTGTAAACCGGTTAATGCAGCAACCGTACTACCGACATTGGTTGCTTTTGAATCATTGATCCAACGCACGCCGTTCGCCATATGCGCCACTTGGAAACGGTGTTCCAAGCCACCGAACTCGCGAAGTGCGGTCTGAATTCCCAACAAATTAATGCCGGCAGCTTGCGCCAAGGCAATCGCAGCCAAGGCATTCATGTAATTATGGCGACCGGTTAATTTCATTTCATCACAAGCTAAAATCACCTCATCACGCGCCATTAAATAGGTTTTCCGGTTTTCGTTTTTCAGCCAATAATCCGCATGATGTTCCGCAAAACTCACTTGTTTTTCCGGGTGTTGCGTAGTTGGCAGGGTGAGCGGGTCTTCTCCGTTAACCACCGCCGTTTGGCAATTATCGTAGATTTTTAATTTCGCCTGGCGATAATCCTGTAAATCCACGTAACGATTCATATGATCTTCGGTGACGTTCAACACCGTTGCCGCCACGGTTTTTAGCGAATAGGTGGTTTCTAACTGGAAGCTGGAAAGCTCCAAAACGTAAATATCATGTGATTGATTTAAGAGAGAAAGCGCAGGAATGCCGATATTACCGCCCATGCCAACGCTTAATCCGGCGGCTTTTGCCATTTCTGCAACCAATGTGGTCACGGTGCTTTTGCCGTTGGAACCGGTAATCGCCACAATCGGTTTATCCGCTTCTCGACAGAACAGCTCAATATCGCCGACGACTTCGACACCGGCTTGAAGTGCGGTCTGAATTTCAGGCGTTTTTACCGCAAGACCCGGGCTAATTACGATCAAATCGCTTTCTAACAGCCATTGCTGGTTTAAACTGCCGGTATGCAGAGGAATGGCTTTATCAAGTTGTTCTGCCCCTGCCGGTGCATTGCGCGTATCCATGACACGAACTTCCGCGTGCTTAGCGCGCAGAAAATCAACACAGGATAACCCTGTTTTGCCCAGTCCGATAACAGTGACTTTTTTATCTTGATATTGCATGAAATTCTCTCTCAAAAATGACCGCGCTTTTAGGTATGATTAACGTAGTTTTAAGGTCACTAAACCAATTAATACCAGCATTAAGGAAATGATCCAGAAACGCACAATAACACGTGGCTCCGGCCAGCCTTTTTTCTCGAAATGATGATGAATCGGTGCCATCAGGAAAATGCGTTGTTTGTTACGCAATTTGTAGGAACCCACTTGTAAAATCACGGACAGCGTTTCCATGACGAACACACCGCCCATGATCAGTAATAAAAATTCTTGGCGAACTAAGACGGCAATCACACCTAACGCGCCGCCCAAGGCCAATGAGCCGACATCGCCCATAAACACTTGCGCCGGGTAAGTGTTAAACCACAAGAAGCCAAGACCGGCGCCCACAATGGCAGTACAGAATACCACTAACTCAGCACTAAATTTAATGTACGGAATGTGTAAATATTCAGCGAAGTTAATGTTCCCGGTTGCCCATGCCACCAATGCAAATGCACCGGCGACCATGATGGTCGGCACAATCGCCAAACCATCTAACCCATCCGTTAAGTTCACGGCATTACTGGAACCGACAATCACAAAATAAGCTAATACAATATAGAAAATGCCTAGCTGAGGCATCACCGTTTTAAAGAACGGCACGACAAGGCGTGTCGCATCGGTATCTTGCCCCATGGCATACATACCAAACACAGCCACCAATGCCACCACAGACAGCCAAAAATATTTCCAACGCGCCACTAAGCCGTCTGTGCTTTTACGGGTAATTTTACGGTAATCGTCCACAAAGCCGACAGCGCCGTAGCCGAATAAAACAAACAAGCTAAACCAAACATAGGGGTTTCTTAAATCCGCCCATAATAATGTACTCACACCAATGGCAAAGAGAATCATGACACCGCCCATGGTCGGCGTCCCTTTTTTGGCAAAGTGACTTTCAGGGCCGTCATCACGTACGACTTGACCAAACTTCAATAATTGCAAGCGACGAATAACCTTCGGGCCGATCCATAAGGACAATAAAAGTGCCGTGAGCAACGCTAAAATAGCACGCACGGTAATATAGGAAATGACATGGAAATCAGAATTGTATTTGGTGAGAAACTCAGCAATCCAAACTAACATAAAAAATTACCCTTTAATAAATCGATCACGTCTTCCATTTTCATACTGCGTGATCCCTTCACCAAAACAACGACTTTTTGTTGTGTTAATTGTTGTTTGATAATTGGCGTTAAATAAGCGACAAGTTCTGTTTTATCGGTAAAATGACGACCTAAATTGACCGCACTTATGGCGGCACTGTCACGTCCAAATGAAATCACCAAATCCAATTTGGCAGCACGGGCGAACTCGCCCACGTCTTGATGACAAAGCGGTGTATTATCGCCTAATTCTGCCATATCACCAACAACAAAGACGCGAAAAGCGGGATATTTTTGCAACACGGAAATCGCCGATTTCATGGAACCTACGTTCGCATTATAGCTATCATCGAGGAGCAAAAGATTTTCACAAGGGACAATCGGGAACAAACGCCCTTTTACCAAGGAGGGCGTTTCCAACCCTTTTTTGACCTGCGCTAACGTCGCACCCACATTCATTGTCAGCGCTGTCGCGGCTAAAGCATTTGATACGTTGTGTTCGCCTAAATAGGGTGAATCAATCTGCACATTGCCTTGTGGCGTGTGCAATACGAAAGACGCCCCTTGTTCGGAAAATACGATGTTTTCGGCATAATAATCGGCTTTCGGATCATCGTAAGCAAAATATTGCACCGAATGATCACCAATCTCTGCCTGCCATTTTTGTGAATAGTTATGTGCCTTATTAATAATAGCGACGCCATGCTGGGTTAATCCGCGGAAAATTTCACCTTTCGCTGTTGCAACGCCGTCAAGGGAACCAAAACCTTCCAAATGGGCTGCCATGACATTATTGACTAACGCCACATCGGGCTGCGCCAAGGCGGTGGTATAGGCAATTTCACCAATATGATTGGCACCAAGTTCAATCACTGCAAATTTATGTTTTTCGGTTAAACGTAATAATGTTAGCGGAACACCGATGTCGTTATTAAAATTGCCTTGGGTAAATAAAACGTCGTCAAAATCCACCGCACTTTGTTGCAAAATAGAGGCCGTCATTTCTTTTACCGTGGTTTTGCCCGAAGATCCTGTCATCGCCACCACTTTCGGATTGATTTTCTCACGCAACCATTTGGCAAGCTGTCCTAGGGCAAGACGGCTGTCTTTCACAATTAATTGGGCAATATTGCCCTCTGTTGGATGTTCAACCACGGCGGCAACACAACCTTGTTCAGCCGCTTTCATAACGTAGTCATGTGCATCAAAATTTTCGCCTTTCAACGCAAAAAACAACCCATTGTTGACGGCTTTACGGCTGTCTGTACTCACATTTTCGACAGTCATGTTGCCATCACCGATAAGCTGTACCTCTAAAATGGAGGCGATTTGAGAGAGAGATAATGTAATCATATTTTTCGTTACTGAGATAAATAATGACGGGCAACTTCCTGATCGGAAAAATGATGCTTCGTTTTACCAATAATTTGATAGTCTTCATGCCCTTTGCCGGCAATTAAAATAACGTCATTTTCCACCGCACTTTGAATTGCCGTGGCAATGGCCTCTTCACGTTGGTGTATCACTTGCACGGCTTGCGGATGAGCAAACCCTTTTAAAATATCCGCCATGATTTGGGTGTGATCTTCTGTACGCGGGTTATCATCCGTAGCAATGACCTTATCCGCCAACTGTTCGGCAATTTTCGCCATAAGTGGACGTTTGCCACTATCGCGATCACCACCACAGCCGAAAATACACCAAAGCTTACCCTGACAATGTAACCGTGCTGCCTGTAACGCTTTTTCCAATGCGTCCGGTGTATGTGCGTAATCCACGATCACGGTCGGTTTATGCGGAGCATGCAGCATTTCCATCCGACCGCATACGCCGGTTAATTTATGTGCGCTACGAATGAGCTCGGATAAGTCATAGCCAAGCGCCAACAACGTTGCCATGACCAACAATAAATTACTGACGTTGAATGCGCCAATAAGCGCGCTTTGTAATTCACCGTTACCCCAAGAGGATTCAAATTGAATAGTGGCGCCTTTGTGATTAAAGGAGACATTCACCGCTTTCAACCATTTGGCTTGTTGGGGAACAAAATCTGCCTTGCTACTGACCGCAACCGCCTCAGGCATCTCACTTAACCATGCTGCCCCAACAGGGTCATCCGCATCAATAATCTGATGACAGCTATCCAATTCGCTGAATAAACGTTTTTTCGCCGCAGCATAATTTTCCATCGTGTGATGGTAATCAAGGTGATCACGACTTAAATTGGTGAACACCGCCGCACTGAAATGCACAGCCTCTACGCGATGTTGTACTAAACCATGCGACGACACTTCAATAGCGGCAAAATCTGCACCTTGTGCGACAAACTCCGCCAGCGAAGCTTGGATTTCCACCGCAGAACCTGTGGTATTCGTTGCTTCTTTGACTCGGCCAAATAAACCGTTACCGATGGTGCCCATCACGGCGCTGGTATGCCCTAAAATCTGTGTCCACTGCGCTAATAATTGCGCGGTTGTCGTTTTGCCATTGGTACCGGTAACACCAACCAAGGTTAAACGCTTGGAAGGCTGCCCATAAAACACATCCGCAAGATGGGATAAATGTTCGCTTAAGCGGTAAAAAGCAATCAGCGGAACCTGTTGTTCGTAGCGCACCTGAAGATGTTGCGCCTCAGAATCAGCCTCAAAAATGACCGCACTTGCGCCATTTTGCAACGCTTGCGGAATATATTGACGACCGTCGGTTTGATGTCCTTTAATTGCAACAAAAAGACAGCCGGCCTTTGCAGTTCGACTGTCTAATGTCATTTCGGTGAGATTCACATTTTCTGCGATGTGAATCCCGAGAAGATCAGTTAATCGATACATAATGTTTTCTCAATGAATGAGTGAAAAACGCTTTATTTACGCACCGCACTTTATGTTGAATTTAGTCAAATTTAATTGATTTCACTTGATTTTTTATTATTCAAACGAACAGTGCGTTTTGTTGTTTTATCCGTTTCAACGCCATCCGGCGGTACATTGTTGCTACGCAACGCATAGCTCATGATACTGGAAAATACCGGTGCGGAAATTGCACCACCATAGTACTGCCCTGCTTTCGGATCATTAATCAGCACCACCAAAGCATAACGTGGGTCGGTAATTGGTGCGATACCTGCGGTATAAGCCACATATTTATCTACATAGCGACCATTTTCCAATTTCTTCGCTGTACCGGTTTTAATACCAACACGATAGCCTTCGACCATCGCACGACCATTTTTAATCGCGACTTTTTCCATCATGTTGACGACTTCGCGTGTGATTTTTTCAGAGAACACACGTTGTCCCACGACCGGTGGATCCACTTTAGTAATAGAAAGCGGGCGATAAATACCAAAGCTACCTAAAGTGACATAAGCACGAGCAATTTGTAATGGCGTTGCATTCAAACCATAACCATAGGCTACGTTAGCACGCTCAATATCAGACCAGCGAGCACGGTTGGCATTCAATAAACCGGATTGTTCACCAATCAAACCTAAATCTGTCGGTTTGCCTAAACCGGCATTTTGATAGGTTTCCATTAAAGCACTCGGCGGCATACGTAACGCTAAACGGCTCACACCGCGGTTACTGGAGTTTTCTAAAATGCCATCTAAACTTAACTGATCACGCGGCGCCACGTCTTTAACTTCATGGCCGTTCAAGATGAGCGGGCCGGTATTAATAATTTCATCACGGCGTACCACACCACGTTGAAGTGCGGTCAAGACCACGAACGGTTTTACAGTAGAGCCCGGCTCAAAGGTATCGGTAATCGCGCGGTTACGCATTAACTCGGATTTTACTCCCACACGATTATTTGGGTTATAAGAAGGGGCATTTGCCATTGCTAAAACTTCACCGGTGCGCACGTCCACCAACACCGCCGTGCCGGATTCCGCTTTATTCTCAGTAACTGCTTTCTTAATTTCACGGTAAACCATGGATTGTAATTTTTCATCAATGCTTAAGGTCACGTCTTGCGCATCATATTTCTTCACATCAGAAATATTTTCGACAATGTTACCGAATCTATCTTTACGATATGTCATGGAACCGGATTTACCCACCAACATGGAATCGAAGCTTTTTTCAATGCCCTCAATACCTGTGCCATCAATATTGGTATAACCAATCAAATGGGCGGTTTCTTCCACGCGAGGATAAAAACGGCGCGCTTCCGATTTCAAAACGATACCGGTAATTTTTAACTCTTTTACATATTGTGCAAGGGTCGGTGAAATTTGACGAGATAAATACACAAAGCGAGATTTCGGATCTTTTTCTATCCGTTTGACCAAATTGCTATAAGAAATCCCCAAGGCTTCTGCCAATTTTTGCCAGCGTTCTTTATCTTTCAGCGCATTTTCATCAAAGATAAATTTCGGATCGGCAACGACAGAATACATCGGCACGCTAACAGACAACAGTTGGCCATTACGATCTAAAATAGAACCACGCACAAACTGAATTTCTTGTTTGCGCAAAGAACGTTTATCCGCTTCATCGATTAATGAATCGGCATTGACGATTTGAACATAGGCAGCTTGGCTAACCAGTGCGATTAATCCCAAAAGAATTAGGCTTAACACCGAAATATAACGGGCTTGTAAAAAGCTTTTTTCATAAACAACCTTCGGTTTATTCGGCTTAACCGCAGAACTGCTATGAGATGTCCCTTTTGTGGCTTTTTTGGGCTTAGGTAACTTAGAGGATTTATTAAACTTCACCATATCTCTCACATTCCATACTATTCAAGAATAACGACTTCTTGCTCTGATGTGGCACGTTGCATACCTAATTGTTTGGCAATAGCTTCTATTCTCGTGTTATCGCTGAGTGTCGCTTCTTCTAATTTTAAATTTAAAAACTCATTTTCAAGCGCTTGATGCTGCAAAACCAATTCCCCTTTTTCCGCCACCAAACCACGGGTTTGATGTGTAATCCAAACCGTCCCAAGGGCGCTAGCGGTAATGGCGAATAACAAGATCAACACGAGTTTATTAGACGTAAATAAGTCTTCAATGATGATCTCTTGCAACGGGTATCTGTCATTATTCTGCAACATCAAGTTAATCTCTCTGCAATACGTAACACCGCACTTCTCGCGCGTGGATTTTGGGCAATTTCGTCCTCACTTGGCATAATCGCCTTACCGATCACTTTTAAGCGTTGATTACGTTGAATCTGATCTTCACGCAAAGGCAGGCCTTTTGGAATCGCCTCGCCTTGGCTTTGTTTCCGCATAAAATGTTTCACTATGCGATCTTCCAATGAATGGAAACTGATAATCGATAAACGCCCACCTGGCGCCAACACGGCTAATGCGGAGGCTAACACTTTTTCCAATTCATCTAACTCGGCATTGATAAAAATGCGGATCGCTTGAAAACTGCGGGTTGCCGGATGTTTATGTTTATCTTTAAATGGCACGGTTTGAGCAATTAATTCAGCAAGCTGCAAGGTACACGTTAAACATTCACCGCCATTTTGAACCGCACTTTTATTGTAATCGACAATAGCTTTGGCGATTTTCTTGGCAAAACGCTCTTCACCAAAGGTTTTTAACACCCACGCTAAATCCTGTTCTGAAACCTGCTGTAACCACTCAGCCGCAGACAATCCTTGACTGTTATCCATACGCATATCTAACGGCCCGTCTTTCATAAAACTGAAGCCACGCGCGGCATCGTCTAATTGCGGAGAAGACACGCCAAGATCAAGCAAAATCCCGTCAATTTTGCCAACTAAACCTAATTTTTCACAAATCGGTAAAATTTCAGAAAAGGTATTGTGTTCAATGTGAAAACGTGGATCTTGAATTTTTTTGGCTTCTGCGACAGCTTTAGGATCGCGATCAATGGCAATTAATTTGCCATTGTCAGCTAACTTGGAGAGGATTAAGCGGGAATGTCCGCCTCGACCGAATGTCCCATCAATGTAAATGCCATTTTCTTTCAATGCCAACCCTTCAACGGTTTCATGTAACAAAACGGTTGAATGTTCAGCTGACGAAAATGTATTTAAAAGGGCCATACATGACTACCAAGGGTACATAAAGTTACAATCTAAAAAGAAGATAGAGCGGCATAATCGCCGCTTATCTTTGCTAGTGCCGCTGTTCCTTGAGTTTGACTCTTATAATGACAGCGTTTTTAATTTTTCCGATAGCGCAAAGGTCTCTGTTGCGCCCAGTGCCATATCTTGTTCCACTTGGGCTTGCCATTCGGCTTCGCTCCAAATTTCAAATTTATTCAACTGCCCGACCAACATAATGGACTTTTCCAATTTCGCGTGTTGGCGCAACGGACCGCTGATCAAAATTCGGCCGGCACTGTCTAATTCACATTCCGTTGCGTATCCCAACATCACTCGCTGTAGGCTGCGTTGTACGGGGTCAAAGTTGGAAAGCTCAAGCAGTTTTTGTTCAATTATCTCCCATTCTTGGAGAGGATAAAGTAATAAACAAGGTTGACGAATATCCACGGTGCAAACCATTTGCCCTTGATTTTGTTCCAAAAGCTCGGCGCGATAGCGGGTCGGGATAGCAAGCCTACCCTTCGCATCTAAATTGACTGCCGACGCTCCACGAAACATGAATTCACCTTTTATTCTCTTTATCGGTGTTCGGTTTATTTGCTTAGGATTTGGGATTTTGATCCAAAATTCACCACAAAAAAACACTTTTCACCACTTTGAGCTAAGTTTATTATTTGTTTAATTAAGTTGCAAGCGGTTTCATGGCTTCTGTGACCTCTCTCTTCAAATTTTTATACGCTCGTTCGTCTATCTCCGTTCTTACCCGATTTTATCCATCGGAACGCATGACAGCATGGCGTTAAAGGTATATTGTTATGAGGTATTCAACATAGCCACAAACGCCCTTTTGCGTTTAACACAGATCCGCGGATAAAAACCACCATCAACACTTTATGTTATGCAAACAGAACATCATTTTCGCATGATAAAAATGCAAATTCTCCGCCGCTTGCATTATGGTATGCAGTTGGCGGAAGACTACTTCAAACACCCTTTTCATTTTCCGCAAATTCATTATGAATTAAGAGGAATAAAAGCCGGTGTCGCTTATTTACAAAAAAACGCCATCAGTTTTAACCGCACTTTGATGTTAGAAAATCCGCAAGAATTCATTCAGCAGGTCTCCTTACATGAACTCGCTCATCTCGTTGTTTATCAACATTTCGGCCATGTTCAGCCGCACGGCAAAGAATGGCGATTTGTCATGAAGGAGATTTTTCATTTACCGGCCGATACCTGCCATCAGTTTGATCTCTCTTCCGTGCAAGGCAAAACCTTTACTTACCGCTGCGCCTGTCAAACGCACCAATTAACCATTCGCCGACACAATAAAATCCAACGTGAAAGTGCGGTCTATTTTTGCCGCAAATGTAAAACACGGCTGAATTTTGTCGGCGACTGATATACTCCCCCAATCACAATGAATTAACCTATTTAGGGTTGCCATATGTGTCGCAGTCATCCCTCATCTGCACTATGGATTATTTTAAAAATAAGCGTAGAATGCGCTTCCTTTAACCTGATTCAAACACACACGCCCGACGATTTCGCCTCGTCAGCGAGGGTAATAAGTAAAAGATGATTAGCGTTTTTGATATGTTTAAAATCGGTATCGGCCCCTCCAGTTCGCACACGGTTGGCCCGATGAAAGCCGGTAAACAATTTATTGATGATTTAATTGAATGTCACCTACTGGAAAAAACCACGCACATTCAAGTGGATGTTTACGGTTCGTTATCCATGACCGGCTTCGGCCACAGCACCGATATTGCGATTATCATGGGATTAGCCGGCTACTTACCTCATAACGTAGATATTGAAGCGATTCCCGGTTTTATTGCCAAGGTAAACAAAACCGCTAAATTGCCTTTAGCTGAGGGCAAACAAGTGGCTAACTTCGATCCGGCAACGGACATGATTTTTCATAAAACCTTCTTGCCCTTACACGAAAACGGCATGACCATTACGGCATTGGCCGACACGGCGGTGTTGTATAAACAAACGTATTACTCCATTGGCGGCGGTTTTATTGTGGATGAAGCGCATTTTAACCAACAAGAAGACCATCAAATCGACGTGCCTTACCCTTATACAAATGCAGCGGATATTTTACGTCATTGCCAAGAAAGCGGCCTTTCTCTGTCCAGTTTAGTCATGAAAAATGAACTGGCTTTACACAGTAAAGCGGAACTGGAGAATCATTTACACCAAGTGTGGCAAACCATGAAAGCCTGTATTCATCGTGGTTTGCATACGGAAGGCGTCTTGCCGGGGCCATTAAAAGTTGCTCGACGCGCAGCGACGTTATATCGAATGCTAAAAGCGAACAACGAATTATCTAACGATCCGATGCGGGTAATTGACTGGATCAATATGTTTGCGTTAGCCGTTAATGAAGAAAATGCCGCAGGCGGACGCGTCGTTACCGCACCGACAAATGGCGCTTGTGGCATCGTGCCGGCGGTGCTGGCTTATTACGAAAAATTTGTCGGCACATTAACCAATGAAATCGTTGAACGTTATTTATTAACCTGTAGCGTGATCGGATCGTTATATAAAATGAACGCCTCCATTTCCGGTGCAGAGGTGGGATGTCAAGGCGAAGTGGGAGTCGCTTGCTCCATGGCAGCCGCCGGTTTATCGGAAATCCTTGGTGGCAGCCCTGAACAAGTGTGTATCGCCGCAGAAATCGCCATGGAACACAATCTGGGACTCACCTGTGATCCGGTCGGCGGACAAGTTCAAGTGCCTTGCATTGAACGTAATGCTATCGCTTCGGTGAAAGCCATTAATGCCAGTCGTATGGCTTTACGCCGTACCACCAGCCCACGCGTGAGTTTGGATAAAGTGATTGAAACCATGTACGAAACCGGGAAAGACATGAACGCGAAATACCGCGAAACTGCCACAGGCGGCCTGGCCATTAAAGTCATCTGTTCATAACAAAAAAACGATCGCCTAAAAGTGCGGTCTTTTTTTCTGGTGTTTTCCCTTTCGCGATTAAGGAGATTTAAATCGTCTCTTTTAAACCCGTTTTTCGTTATTTGCGTCGTAAAATTAAAAAACGGCAATCATAAGGGTTCTGCTCATCGGCAGGTCGCCATTGCTCAAACTCAATCTCCCATTCATCATATGCAATCTGTGGGAAAAACGTGTCACCCGCCAATTCCGTTTGAATTTCCGTTAAATATAAACGGTTTGCCAAAGGTATCGCTTGTTTAAAAAGCTGCCCACCGCCAAGGATCATCAGTTCTTGAGAATCACCTGCAAAATCGACCGCACTTTCCATACTGTCTTTCCACAGCACGCCTTCATGAATAAAGGGTTGGCGAGACAATACGATATTGGTTCGCTTGGGTAACGGACGACCAATGCTTTCAAAGGTTTTTCGTCCCATAATCACAGGTTTTCCTAAGGTATTTTGACGAAACCACGCCAAATCCGCCGGCAAATGCCACGGTATTTTGTTCTCTTGCCCGATCACATGATTTTTTGTCATGGCAACAATGAGACTTAATGTCATCGTTATTTATTCCTCAATTTAATAAGGTGAATACTATAGCATAATTTTATCATTGCCTTTGCGGTTATTGTCAATCGTCACCGAATAAAATCATGCATAAGCCTATTGCATAATTATGCACAAAATAATAATATATTTTCATTCCAACAATGATTTGATACAAGAGCAGAAGTCACAATGACAATTAGTGTTAAAAACCTGAATTTTTTCTATGGTGCCAATCAGGCCTTATTCGATATCAATTTAACCGCTGATGACGGCGATGTGGTGGTGCTATTAGGCCCGAGCGGTGCCGGCAAAAGCACCTTAATTCGTACACTAAATTTACTGGAAGTGCCACAATCGGGCGAATTGAGCATTGCCAATAATCAATTTGATTTATCAGCCAATAATGACCCGAAACAAATTCGCCAACTGCGTCGTGATGTCGGCATGGTATTCCAACAGTATCATTTATGGCCGCACATGACTGTGTTGCAAAACCTCATTGAAGCGCCGATGAAAATTCTTGGCACAAGCGAAACGGAAGCCAAACAACAGGCGATGGAACTGTTGCAGCGTTTACGTTTGGCAGAACACGCGGCGCGTTTTCCACTCCATTTATCCGGTGGTCAACAACAGCGTGTGGCTATTGCGCGCGCATTAATGATGAAACCGCAAGTGCTGTTATTTGATGAACCGACAGCCGCGCTGGATCCGGAAATTACCGCGCAAATCGTCTCCATTATTGAGGAATTGCAACAAACAGGCATTACCCAAGTGATTGTCACCCATGAAGTCAATGTCGCGAAAAAAGTGGCGACCAAAGTCGTGTACATGGAACGAGGTCATATTATCGAAATTGGCGACAACAGTTGCTTTGAACAACCTAAAACCGAACAGTTTAAACAGTATTTATCACACAACATTTAACCTAGAAGGAGAAACATGATGAAAAAATTACTTTTAACCGCCCTACTCGCCGGCACCGCACTTGCAACCAACGCACAAGAAATCACTTTTGCAATGGAACCAAGCTATCCGCCATTTGAAACCACAAACGAAAAAGGCGAAATCATTGGTTTTGACGTGGATATCGCCAATGCCGTTTGTCAACAAATTCAAGCAACCTGCCACTTTAAAAGCCAAGCATTCGATGCGTTGATTCCAAGTTTAAAAGCCAAACGTTTTGACGCGTCCATTTCCGCCATTGACATTACGGATGCACGTGCAAAACAAGTTGCCTTTTCTCAACCTTACTACGACAGCTCGGCAAGCTACGTTGCACTAACAGGCAAAGGCGATTTAACCAAAGTGAAAAATGTAGGAGTACAAAACGGTACCACCTTCCAACAATATACGGCGGCAGAAACAAAACAATATGACATCAAAGCCTATGCCAGCTTACAAGATGCGGTTTTGGATTTAAAAAACGGACGTATTGACGTGATTTTTGGCGATACAGCCGTGCTTGCCGATATGATCAAAAAAGAACCTGAAATCCAATTTGTCGGTGAGAAAGTGACCAATAAAAAATATTTTGGTAATGGCTTAGGCATTGCCGTCAATAAATCCTCTAAAGAATTATTAGATAACTTAAACAAAGGG
Source organism: uncultured Aggregatibacter sp. (assembly GCF_938046485.1). Classification (NCBI taxonomy): domain Bacteria; kingdom Pseudomonadati; phylum Pseudomonadota; class Gammaproteobacteria; order Pasteurellales; family Pasteurellaceae; genus Aggregatibacter; species uncultured Aggregatibacter sp. The sequence continues at coordinate 23,082 of NZ_CALIWN010000008.1, forward strand.
TTAGATTCCATCAAAGCCAGTGGCGAATACCAAAAAATCTATGATAAATGGATGACAAAATAATTTATGTTTTATGATTATCTCGCGTTAATTTTTCATGCAGCCCTAACGACCTTAGGGCTTGCTGTTTGTTCGCTCATCGTCGGTTTAATTTTAAGTATTTTTTTCACCGCACTTGAGTCCAATAAATACCCGATCATTGCCAGAACAACCTCTGTTTTGGTGATGTTATTGCGTGGTTTACCTGAAATTTTAGTCGTTTTATTGATTTATTTCGGCTCAACGGAAATCGTAGAATTATTAACCGGTGAATATATTGAATTTGGTGCCTTCGGCTGTGGTGTATTTGCTTTATCCCTGATTTTTGCCGCTTACGCTTCCCAAACCTTACGGGGCGCTATTCAAGCCATTCCCAAAGGGCAATGGGAATCGGGCATGGCGTTGGGGTTAAGTCGTCCTTATACCTTTATTCACCTCATCATGCCACAGGTATGGCGTCATGCTTTGCCGGGACTAAGTAATCAATGGCTCGTATTGCTAAAAGACACCGCACTTGTTTCGCTAATTGGCGTCGATGATTTAATGCGCCAAGCCGGATTGATTAACACCAATACACATCAGCCTTTTACTTGGTACGGCATTGCGGCGTTAGTTTATTTAGCGGTGACCCTTGTCAGCCAAGTTGCGATTCGTAAATTAGAAAGACGATTTACTCGATTTGAGCGAGGGAATGCATAATGTTTGAAGACTATTTATCGGTGATTGCTCAGGGCATTCCAACCAGTTTATTGCTCACTTTCGCCTCTTTATTAATCGCCTTTTTATTAGCGTTACTCTTCACGTTTATCCTTGCCATGGGGAATCGTTGGCTAAAAAGTGCGGTGAATTTTTATCTTGTTTTGTTTACCGGCACGCCCCTACTTATTCAGATTTTTTTAATTTATAGCGGCCCGGGACAATTTGAATTTATTACGCAAAGTCCGCTTTGGTCTTTGCTTTCCAATGCGTGGTTTTGCGCTATGCTAGCCTTAGCATTAAATAGTGCGGCTTACTCTACTCAGCTTTTTTATGGCGCGGTTAAAGCCATTCCACAAGGTCAATGGGAAAGTTGTGCTGCATTAGGATTGTCACGCGTGCAAACACTCAAAATTTTGATTCCATACGCCCTTAAACGTGCATTACCCTCTTATACCAATGAAATTATTTTAGTGTTTAAAGGTACATCGTTGGCATCAACCATTACCATTATGGACATCATGGGATATGCCCGCCAACTTTACGGCACAGAATATGATGCGTTGACTATCTATGGTATCGCCGGCGGTATCTATTTACTGATTACCGGTATCGCCACATTAGTGTTACGCAAAGTCGAAAATAAAGTACTGGCATTCGAACGTTTTGAATCTAAATAGCGTCAGCCGTTTCAATGAAATCTATTAACGTAATTCCTAAACTCAAAACTGCTTAATACGAAAGAAGCCCCTCAACTAACCAGTCGAGGGGCTTCTTTTTAGCGTTTTTTCCTTAATGCTCAATTATGGCATTTCATCAATATCATCTTTATTCACTTTGGGTTGAACCATGTGTTCACGATTTAAGCCTAAATCATAGGCGATAGCAATCGCAATGAAGATGGAAGAATAGGTACCGAATCCGATCCCGATGAGCAACGCTAGCGAGAAACTGTGAATTGTCGGGCCGCCGAAGATGAAGAGGGCGATAACGACAATTAACGTGGTGACCGATGTCATAATAGTACGGGATAGGGTTTGAGTTAAGGAAATATCGATGATGTCGATGGCGGAAATCCGTCTGATTTTACGGAAGTTTTCACGCACACGGTCGAATACCACGATACTGTCGTTTAACGAGTAACCCACCACGGAAAGGATCGCTGCAATGAAGGTTAAATCCATTTCGATTTGTAAGTAAGAGAATGCCCCTAGGGTAACAATCACGTCGTGCGCTAAAGAAAGCACGCCACCGGTTGCTAAGCGCCATTCAAAACGCATGCCCACATAAAGCAATAGCATAATGAGGGTAGCTAAGGTGGCGTAAATAGCCCCTTGGGTTAATTCTTCACCTACGTTCGGCCCGACAAACTCAATGGAACGAATTTGAATATCGCTATCCAAGGTGTTCAGCATTTTTTTGACGTGATCACCAATTTGCGCATCATCGGTTGCCGGTAGGCGAATCATCACATCACGCACACCACCGGTGGTTTGCACCAGTGGACTCTCAATGCCATTTTGTACCAACGTAGAACGGATTTTTTCCAAATCTGCAGGTTGGGAGAAGTGGGTATCTACCACCACACCGCCGGTGAAATCTAAGCCCCAGTTGAAACCTTTGGTAAACACAAAGAATAAGGAAACCGCGATAATCACGACGGAAGCAAAGTAGCCCCACAGACGGAATTTCATGAATTCCACTAAACGAAAAGGGAGTTTAATGCCTTGAATTTCTTTAATTGGCTGACTTCTATTTTCTAAATTCACAATATATTTCCTCACCGTTAAATTGATAATTTATCAATTCGTTTGCCGCCGTATAAGAAATTCACGATTGCGCGTGTTCCGGTGATTGCGGTAAACATTGAGATAGCAATCCCTAAAGATAAGGTGATTGCGAAGCCTTTAATTGGACCTGTCCCCACGGCGTAGAGTGCTACCGCAGTCAAAATGGTGGTTAAGTTCGCATCAAAGATAGAACTGAATGCACCGTTATAACCTTCGTTAATGGCTTGTTGGATCGGACGACCATTGCGAATTTCTTCTTTTATCCGCTCAAAGATCAACACGTTCGCATCCACAGACATCCCAACCGCCAGGACGATACCGGCAATCCCCGGCATGGTAAGCGTAGCGCCCGGTAATAAGGACATTAACCCAACCAATAAAACAATGTTAGCAATTAAAGCGATGTCCGCAATGATACCGAATTTACGATAGTAAATGATCATAAAGACCACAACCACCATCAATCCCCAGAAACTGGCTTGCAAACCTTGTTCTACGTTTTGTGCACCAAGAGACGGACCGATGGTACGTTCTTCCACAATTTGAATCGGTGCAATTAACGCACCGGAACGAAGTAACACCGCAAGATTTTGTGCTTCCGCCGGAGAGTCAATGCCGGTAATTTGGAATTGACTACCGAAACGACCTTGAATGGTGGCAACGTTAATCACTTCCTCGTGTTTTTGTAAAATGGTTTTACCATTTTCGTCTTTTTTGCCGCTATCTTTATATTCCACATATAACGTTGCCATCGGTTTTTGGATATTGGCACGCGTCGTTTGCGACATGATTTCGCCGCCTTCGCTATCCAAGGTGACGCTCACTTGCGGTCTAGAGGTATTTTGATCCACACCGGAACTGGCGTTCGTAATGTGCTCACCACCTAATACAGCGCGTTTATACAGCACGATAGGGCGATTGTTTCTGTCATATTTCACTTCAGAATCCGAAGTCACCATGCCACGAGCTGCCGCATCTAAGTTGGCGTTGCCATTGACTAAGCGGAATTCAAGGGTCGCCGTTGCGCCCAGAATTTCTTTCGCGCGGGCAGTGTCTTGTACCCCCGGCAATTCAACCACGATACGTTCTGCGCCTTGGCGCTGAATCACGGCTTCTGCGACACCAAGTTCAGTGACACGTTTACGCAAAATACTTAAGTTTTGTTCAATCGCGCTTTCGCGGGCTTCGTTTAATGCCGCATCAGATAACGCCAAAGACAGGGTATTATCAGAAATCGCGCGAATGTCTAAGGTCGGATGCTGTTTGCGCAAATAACGTTGTACATCAGATAACTGTTCCGGATTCACCAAACTTACGATTGTGGAAAAATTCTCTGCTGACTTAATGGCGCTATATTGATACTTCTCTTTGCGCAATTCGGTACGTAAGGAATCCTGTAGTTGTTCCTGACGTTTGCTTAGCGCTGAGTTCATATCCACTTCCATCAGAAAACGTACACCACCACGCAAGTCCAAGCCCCATTTCATCGGATTGCCACCAATACTACTTAGCCATTTTGGTGTTGCCGGTGCAAGGTTTAACGCAACAGAATAATTTGTCCCTAATTTTTCGGTGATTTTATCTTTGGCAAGTAATTGCGCATCCGTATTGTCGAAACGCACTAAAATCGAGCCGTTTTCCAATACGACAGATTTGGTTGTCAGATGATTGTCTTTTAGGACGGTTTGAACTTCGCTTAAGACACCGGAATCGGCTTCCTGACCACGAGTTCCTGAGATTTGTACGGCAGGATCTTCACCGTAAAGATTTGGAAGAGCGTATAAAACACCAATGGCGACCAAAAAGATCACCATTAGATTCTTCCATAAAGGGTAACGATTTAACATAGCTTTCTTGTTCCCTTGAGGAATAGATTAAAGAGTTTCGATTGTGCCTTTTGGTAACACAGCGGCAATGTAATTGCGGTTGATGGTAATTTCGGTTTTATCGTTTAACGCAATCACAATAACATCCCCTTTTTCAGGCACTTTAGTGATTTTACCGATGATACCGCCGGCGGTTAACACTTCGGTGCCTTTGGTTAATTCGGACATTAATTTTTTATGTTCTTTATTTCTTTTCGCTTGCGGACGATAAATCATAAAATAGAAAATCAATCCGAAGATGATGAAAATAAATAACATTGACATTGGGCTGCCTTGTTGAGCTTCCATTCAAATTTCCTTTTAGTTAATGAAAAGAGAAGACGCAATGGAGCGTCCATAAACTGATTAAAATCGGCGGTTAAAATATCATAAATCCGCTGAAATGTGAAAAAATAAAACAAAAAAGAACCGCACTTAGAACAGCTCAATACGGCTCAAAAGTACGGTTTGTTTTACGGATGATTTGAATTAGTGATTTATCTCACCTTCAATCGGTTTGACGTTTTCATCAAATTCCGGAAGCGGTTTATGTTCACTTGCCACGTAAGAATAAATCACCGGCAACACGAACAGGGTAAACAACGTACCAACTGCCAAGCCTGAAACAATCACGATCCCCATACTGAAACGGGAAACTGCCCCAGCACCAGTGGCATAAAGCAATGGAACCAAGCCGGCAATCATCGCTGCAGTGGTCATCAGAATCGGACGCAAACGCACTTTGGCGGCTTCAGTAATGGCTTCAATACGATTTTTACCATGATTTAGCTGCTCTTCTTTTGCGACTTCACACATTAAAATACCGTGTTTGGTAATTAATCCGACCAACGTAATTAACCCCACTTGGGAGTAAATATTCAATGTCGCGCCGGCTTTGCCAACAAAACCGAAGGCATTTAATGCTAATAATGCCCCACTGATCGCCAACGGCACGGAAATCATGATCACCATCGGGTCACGAATAGACTCAAACTGAATTGCTAACACCAAGAAAATGATCACTACCGCCAACACGAACGTCACGGCTAACGCATTACCCTCTTGTACCAACTGACGGGCTTCACCTTTGAAGTCGTAGTTATAACCTTGCGGTAATAATTCTTTTGAGCTGTCTTTCAGCCATTGAATCGCATCCCCAATGGAAGAACCCGGCATCGGTACCGCACTGATCACCGCAGAGTTCAGCTGGCTGAAACGTGGCAAAGAGCTTGGTTGTGGTTCTAATGTCATGCTCACCAAACTGCTTAGCGGAACAGAGGTGCCATTCGCTGCTGAAACATAATAATTATCCCAACTTTGTGGAGATAAGCGATCTTCGCGTTTTACCTGTGAAATAATTTTATACGCACGGCCGTCAATATCCACACGTTCAACTGTCGCCGCAGATAAGAAGCTGCCTAATGTTGCACTGATTTGTTTCATCGTAATGCCGTAAGTACCAGCTTTTTCACGGTCAATTTTGATGTGCATTTGCGCCGTGTCGAATTTCAAATCTAAGCTCGAGTAAACGAACTTGCCGGATTTCTGCATCGCTTCCAAGAATTTGCCCGCAACATTCGCCAAATCTGCATAGCCTTGAGAAGTACTGATCACAAAACCGATTGGTGGTCCTTGTTCCCCGGTTTCAATTTCAGGGAAAGCAAAACCACTGACAGATACTTCAGGAATGCCTTTGGCTTTGGCGTTCAATTCTGCCAAAACCTGTGCCTGACTTCTGGAACGATCTTTCCAGTCTTTTAAGGTTACTACGTTCAAAGATTGGTTGGTGCTTGGCACACCGGAAATGCTCATCGCAAATTGCACTTCGTCTGTATCCGTTAACATTTTTTGATACGGTGCCATCGCCGCTTGCACATAATCAACGTTCACATTAGACGGTGCAGAACCAATGGCCAAAAATGCGCCTTTGTCTTCTGTCGGGGTCAATTCACTGGAAAGGGAATTAAACAATACCGGTAATGTGGCAAAAATCGCTGCCGCAAATACCAACATACATTTCCGATTCGCCATCACTAAACCTAAAACATAAGTATAGGCATTGTTGATTTTAGTTAATGTGCGGTTAACACGCTCTTCCAATTTGCTTGGTTTATCGTGTCCTTTCAACAATTTACTGGTCATCATCGGAGAAAGCGTTAATGCTACGATACCGGAAATAAACACCGCACCGGCAAGGGTTAAGGCAAACTCTTTAAACAATGTTCCGGTAATGCCGCCCATTAACGCCATTGGTGAATATACCGCAATCAACGCAATCGTCATGGAAATGACCGGCACCGCAATTTCACGTGTACCGATAATTGCTGCACGGAATGGCGTTTCACCGAGCTTAATATGGCGGTCAACGTTTTCCAACACCACAATGGCATCATCCACCACCAAACCGATCGCTAAAATTAAAGCCAGCAATGTCATCAGATTGATGGAGAAATCCAACGTTTGCAGCATCATGATTACCCCGATGAGGGAAATCGGAATGGTAATGACCGGAATCAAAATCGCACGGAAGGAACCGATAAACATGGTAATCACTACCAATACGATAATCGTCGCTTCAATGATAGTTTTTACCACTTCTTCAATGGAGTTGTTAATAGCAACAGTGCGGTCATATAAAATGTCTGTTTGAATCGCATCCGGCAAATTATTTTTAATGCTTTCATACAACGGCAGGATTTTTTCTGCCACCGTTAACGGGTTCGCCGAAGACGTCGGGTTCACCGCCAACACCACGGAATCAGAACCGTTTGCCACCGCACGGGCGTTATCGCTGGATTTATTTAATTCAATATCCGCAATATCCCGTAAACGCACCAGTTTATCGCCATTGGAAGAGACAATCAGATTACCTAGTTCCTCCACGGATTTTGTGGTGGTATCCACTTTGTTTTTGTACACCACGTAAAAACCGTTGTCGTTACCCGCAGCGGTTTGTACGTTGTTTGAGGATAAAGCAGACATCACTTGCGTCGCAGAAAGATTCTGGGCAGCCATTTTTTGCGGATCCAACCAAATGCGCAGGGCATATTCGGACGCGCCGAAAATATCGACACTTGCCACCCCTTCAACCGTAAAGAACTGCGGTTTCACAACACGTTGAATATAGTCCGTCACTTGGCTTGCATCTAACTTATTGGAACGGAAACTAATATACATAATGCCCGAACCACCGGTAGAAGAAGTCACCGTTGGATCCTCAATCCCGCTTGGCAATTCTGAACGCACAGAATTCACCTTCGCCAACACATCGGCAAGCGCGGCATTCGGGTCGGTATTTAATTTCATTTTTACCGTAATCACCGAGCTGCTTGGGCTACTGCTAGAAGACATATAATCTACGTTATCCGCTTGAGCCACTGCCTCCTCAATTTTGGAGGTCACAAACGCCTGAATCAAATTGGCATCCGCACCGGGATAGACGGTTGAAACCTGAATGACGGTCGTGGTCATTTTAGGATATTCACGCACTGCCAGTTTTGAAATTGCCTGCAATCCTAAAATAATGATCAACAGGCTAATCGAAACTGCGAGAACAGGACGTCGAATAAATATATCGGTAAATTTCATTCGTATTTCCTAATTAAAGATTGGTTTTCGTTGCCGGTTGTGTGGTGCCGACACCTTCTTTATCTGCGACAAGTACTAATGCGCCATTACTTAAATTTTGCTGACCACCGGTAATAATTTTATCGCCGATTTTCACTTCATCACCTTTTAACTGAGCATAGATACCTTGGCGATCTTTCGTAAATACCGTAATTTGTTTGGCGCGATACATTTTGTTCACATCGCCTTGTTTCGCAAATTTCTCTTTTTCCTCATCAGAAAGTGCGGTCAAAATATAAAGTGATTCACCATACATGTTGTAACTCACCGCCACTTGTGGCACGACAATTTGGTCATACTCCGTTGCCAATGCCACGTTTAAACGGGTGAACATACCGGATAACAGTTTTTCGCCATCTTCCGGATCAAACGTGGCTTGCACGTCAATTAACCCGGTGGAAGAATTAATCGCCGGTTCAATCGCAGAGATCGTTGCCGAGAAGGTTTCGCCTAAACGGGCATCTGCTGTCGCGGTGACTTTTTGGCCGATATGCAATTTTTCCAATAAATTCTGTGCAATCGCAAAATCTACTTTCATAGAACTGCGATCTTCCACACGTACGATTTCTGTGCCGTTCGATACATACTGTCCCACATTAACTTTCACGATACCCGCTTTGCCATCAAAAGGTGCAACAATTTGACGGCGCGCAATTGTGGCTTTTAAGGATTCCACATTCGCCACTTGCGCATCATACGCCGCTTTGGCATTGTCTAATTCTTGCTGAGAAATGCCACCACTTTTCGCCAAATTCGCATAGCGTTGATACGTTTGACGTAATGAAATCACTTGTGCTTCAGCCGCTTGTAAGCTTGCACGCTCCACGGAGCTGTCTAATTCCACCAACAAATCGCCTTTTTTCACACTTTGTCCGTTGGTCACTAACACTTTTGAAATCGTCCCCGCACTTTGCGCACTCAGCATCGCTCCTTGATTCGGGCGAACCAAACCGGTGGTCTCAATCACCGGTGTCCATTGCTGAGCAGAAACGGTCATTGCCGTCACCGGAACAGCTCTTTCTCCTTGATTAGCCAAGAAATCCGCAATGCCTTTCGCTTTCATCTGATTCATCACAATCATTGCGATAAAAACTAAGATAAATATTCCCAGCGCCAGTTTTAACAAGAAAACATGAGAACGCTTTGGTTTATTCGTTTGAGTTTGACTCATAAAAAACTCCGTAAAGGTTATCTAATAGCTCAAGTGATTATTTTTGAATGGCACGCCAAGTGCGGTCAATCACCGACTCCAGCATCGCCATTGAACTCTTATGGGCAAAGTGTTTGCATTTAAATGCGATATTAAGCGCGCTTTGCAAGGAAAGCGCAAATAATAAATGCGGAGGCAGATCACATACTTCGCCTGCTTCTACTGCTTTTTTACAAAAACGATGCCAAATACCGCGCGTTTCCCATTCTTTGCAAATAGTATAAAACCCGGGCAGAAATTCATATTGCCCCATGTTGGCGACCCGCGTCGGATCCTGATCTAAAAAATGCCAAATATTCCACCACATTTTCCGATAGCGTTGGAAAAACGACTGGTTTTCATCATAGTCTTTTTCCAAGGTTTCTTCGAAAGATTTAAAGATATATCGTGCAAATTGTTCCAGCAATTCATCTTTATTCTTAAAATAAAGGTAAATCGTCCCCGGGGAAATTTTGGCCTCTTTGGCAATTTTATGTATGGATAAATTTGGCAAACCCACTGTCGCCATCAAATCATTCGTGGCCGTAAAAATTCGCTCGATCATATCCGTTTCAGATTGATGCATATAAAGTCACTAATAAGTTTGGGTTAATCGTGAGAAGTGCGGTCAAAATTTCGTTTAATTCGCACATTTGATAGGTTACAGACAGTAAATAAAATACACTGAATGAACGTTCGTTCATTTTATTGATTTTTTACTTTTTCGCAAGTTAAAAATTGAGCGCCATCCAAAACAGCCACTATTTTTCATCTAAGACGACAAACCGCACAATGATCGATAGCAATCCATAGAAGAAGATCAAAGTGCGGTCTGTTTTTTTGACGTTTTTGAACGAATTAATGTTCTCTTGTTTTAAAGAATGTCACATCAGGGTAACGTTCTTGCGCAAGGTTTAGATTTACCATTGTTGGCGCGATGTAAGTCAGGTTATCGCCACCGTCTAACGCCAGGTTTTGCTCATTTTTACGTTTAAACTCTTCAAATTTTTTCGCATCGGCACATTCCACCCAACGCGCCGTTGCCACGCTGACAGTTTCATAAATGGCTTCTACGTTGTATTCGGATTTCAAACGCGACACCACCACATCAAACTGCAGCACACCCACTGCCCCAACGATCAAATCGTTATTTAGCAACGGACGGAAAACCTGTACGGCGCCTTCCTCGGAAAGCTGTACCAAGCCTTTTAATAATTGTTTTTGTTTAAGTGGATCTTTTAAACGAATACGGCGGAATAATTCCGGTGCAAAGTTTGGAATGCCCGTAAATTTTAACTCTTCTCCTTGAGTAAACGTATCGCCGATTTGAATCGTGCCGTGATTATGTAACCCGATAATGTCGCCGGCATAGGCTTCTTCTGCATGCGCACGGTCGCCCGCCATAAAGGTTAACGCATCAGAAATCACCACCTCTTTGCCGATACGCACATGTTTGAGTTTCATGCCTTTTTCATATTTGCCCGACACGACACGTAAGAAGGCAACACGGTCTCGGTGTTTTGGATCCATATTGGCTTGAATTTTAAATACGAAACCACTGAATTTTTCTTCGTCAGCCGACACTTTACGCGTATCTGCCTGGCGAGCTTGCGGCGCAGGCGCCCATTCGGTTAAGCCGTCAAGGAAATGATCTACACCAAAATTCCCTAACGCCGTACCGAAAAAGACCGGTGTCAGTTCGCCGTTTAGGAATAAATCTAAGTCAAACTCGTTGCTGGCGCCTTTTACCAGTTCTAATTCATCACGTAATTGTTGTGCCAAATCGTCACCTACGGCGTTATCCAATTCCGGATTATTTAAGCCTTTCACAATGCGCACTTCTTGAATAGTGTGCCCTTGCCCTGTTTGGTAAAGATAGGTTTCGTCTTTGTATAAGTGATATACGCCTTTAAACAATTTGCCGCAGCCGATAGGCCAAGTAATCGGCGCACAGTGAATTTTCAATACGCTTTCAACTTCGTCCAACAATTCCATCGGATCACGAATATCACGGTCAAGTTTGTTCATAAACGTGATGATCGGCGTGTCACGCAAACGGGTGACCTCCATCAATTTAATGGTACGTTCCTCAACCCCTTTGGCGGAGTCAATGACCATCAAGCAGCTGTCCACCGCCGTTAAAGTGCGGTAGGTATCTTCAGAGAAATCCTCATGCCCCGGAGTATCCAGCAGGTTGACCAAACAGTCATTGTATGGGAATTGCATCACGGAAGTGGTAATGGAAATCCCACGTTGTTTTTCCATTTCCATCCAATCGGATTTCGCGTGCTGTGCGGAACCTTTGCCTTTCACCGAACCGGCTTTTTGAATGGCGTTACCATAAAGCAAAACCTTTTCGGTAATCGTGGTTTTACCCGCATCGGGGTGAGAAATAATCGCAAAAGTGCGGCGTTTATTAACTTGTTCTTGTGGGTATGTCATCTGTGCTGTCTGTGTTATTTGATGAAAAAATAAAGAAACCGCCTTAAATGACGGTCCTAAAATGTGTGGCGCAACTATATGCTTTTTAGCCCATTTTTTCAAGTTTGAGCATCATGAATGCGAGTATGTGTGACAAAGTGCGGTACATTTTGGGCGTACTTTGATACGTCATAAAACATCCTTTTTTCTGACCGCACTTTTTTCTCTTACTGCAACATGAAGTCAACATCAATAAAAATCCAAAAAAATGCAAACGTTTGCGTAAAAAGTGCGGTACAATACGCGCCATTATTTTTACGCAGATAAAAAGGAAATGAAATGACACAACTTAGTCTAAAAAAAATCTATTCCGGCAAAGTACGGGATTTGTATGAAATTGATGACAAACGAATGTTGATGGTCGCCAGTGACAGATTGTCGGCGTTCGATGTGATTTTAGATGATCCGATTCCGCGTAAAGGCGAAATCCTGACACAAATTTCTAACTTTTGGTTTAACAAACTGGCGCACATTATGCCGAATCATTTTACCGGCGACAGCGTTTACGATGTGTTACCCAAAGCGGAAGCCGACTTGGTGAAAGATCGTGCAGTAGTTTGCAAACGCTTAACCCCGATTAAAATCGAGTCTATCGTGCGCGGTTATTTAACCGGCAGCGGTCTGAAAGATTACAAACAAACCGGCACCATTTGCGGTTTAGTCTTGCCAAAAGGGTTAGTAGAAGCCAGCAAATTGCCTGAGCCGATTTTCACGCCATCCAGCAAAGAAGAAATCGGCAATCACGATATTAATATTAGCTATACTGAGTGCGAAAAATTGATCGGCAAAGATTTGGCGGCGCAAGTGAAAGAAAAAGCCATCGCCCTTTATACCGAAGCGGCGAAATATGCCTTAACCAAAGGTATCATCATTTGTGACACCAAATTTGAATTCGGCTTGGATGAAAACGGTACGTTAACTTTGATGGATGAGGTATTAACGCCGGATTCCAGCCGTTTCTGGTCAGTAGAGACTTATAAAGAAGGCACAAACCCGCCGTCTTTTGATAAACAATTTATTCGTGACTGGTTGGAAAACAGCGGTTGGAATAAACAGCCACCGGCGCCGAAAGTGCCGTCGGATGTCATTCAGAAGACCGTAGATAAATACCAAGAAGCCTTGGATTTATTAACAAAATAACACTTAAAGGAATTCCCGCTATGCATTAGAATAGTGGGAATTTTTTGTAACCGGATAGGAGTAATATGAGGTCGGTCGCCATTGTCGGGTTAGGTTGGCTAGGTTTGCCACTGGCGCGACATTTAAAAAATCTAGGCTGGGAAGTTAAAGGCACGAAACGCACTCACGACGGTGTAGAACAAATGCGTTTAATGCGTTTGGAAGCCTATCATTTGGAACTTACCCCTGAAATTAATGCGGATCCTGATGATGTCAGTGCATTGCTGGATGTGGATTCATTGATCATTAATATTCCGCCGAGCCAATATTTTTTCGATCTCAATCAATATGTCGAAGGCGTGCAAAATCTGGTTAACGAAGCCTTATTACAAGGCGTAAGCCACATTATTTTTATTAGCTCCACTTCCGTTTTCCCTGAGATTTCCGCCCATTTTGATGAGTCCGTCACCCCACAGCCAAGTAGCGACATTGGTCGCGCCTTGGTTGAAATTGAAAACGGCTTGGCACAAATGCAAGATATCGATTGCGATATTATTCGTTTTGCCGGTTTAGTCGGTAACGATCGTCACCCGGTTTATTCCCTTGCCGGCAAACAGGATCTCAAGTGCGGTCATTCTCCCGTGAATTTAGTCCATCTAGATGATTGCGCACGCGCCATTCAATTATTGTTAGAAACCCCGGGCGGCTACCGTTTATATCATTTGGCCGCGCCAATGCACCCAACTCGGGAAGCCTATTATCAATATGCGGCGGAAAAATACGGGCTAGAACCACCGCACTTTATTAACTCAGAACAAGATCCGCAGCGCATTATCATGGCGGAAAAAATTTGTCATGAATTAGAATTTGTTTACCAATATCCGGATCCGAATTTAATGCTAACAACAGAAGAATAAAAGTGCGGTTGTTTTCGAAATGTTTTTACCACGAACTTTTATCAAACCCATTCACTCAAACAAACACAGATAAGGAAAGAAAATATGTCAAATACCATTTTGCAACACTTACCCAAAGGTGAAAAAGTCGGTATCGCCTTTTCCGGCGGCTTAGACACCAGCGCGGCACTGCTTTGGATGCGTCAACACGGCGCAATTCCTTGCGCTTACACCGCGAACCTTGGCCAACCGGATGAAGAGGATTACGAGGCTATTCCACGCAAAGCCAAAGAATATGGCGCAGAAATGGCCCGCTTAATCGACTGCCGCACGCAATTAGCCCAAGAAGGCATTGCAGCGATCCAATGCGGCGCGTTTCACGTGACGACAGGCGGTTTGACTTATTTCAACACGACTCCATTAGGCCGTGCGGTGACCGGCACCATGTTGGTCTCTGCCATGAAAGAAGATGATGTCAATATTTGGGGTGATGGCAGTACTTACAAAGGCAACGACATCGAACGTTTCTATCGTTACGGCTTAATGACCAACCCAAATTTAAAAATTTATAAACCTTGGTTGGATCAAAAATTCATCGATGAATTGGGCGGACGTTTTGAGATGTCTAACTTCTTAATTGAAAACGGCTTTGATTACAAAATGTCTGTCGAAAAGGCCTATTCCACCGACTCCAACATGCTTGGCGCGACTCACGAGGCAAAAGACTTAGAATTCTTAAATTCCGGTATTCGTATCGTCAATCCAATCATGGGCGTACCATTCTGGCGTGAAGACGTGCAAATCAAAGCAGAAGAAGTGACGGTGCGTTTTGAAGAAGGCATCCCGGTCGCATTAAACGGCAAAACCTTCGACAACATCGTAGAATTGTTCCTTGAAGCCAACCGCATTGGTGGTCGTCACGGCTTAGGGATGTCCGACCAAATCGAAAACCGTATCATTGAGGCGAAATCTCGCGGCATCTATGAAGCCCCGGGAATGGCACTGTTACACATCGCTTACGAACGTTTAGTTACCGGCATCCACAACGAAGACACCATTGAACAATATCGTATTAACGGCATTCGTTTAGGTCGTTTACTATACCAAGGTCGTTGGTTCGATCCGCAAGCCTTAATGTTGCGCGAAACCGCTCAACGTTGGGTGGCTCGCGCGGTTACCGGTGAAGTGACGTTAGAGTTACGTCGTGGTAATGACTATTCCTTACTCAATACCGAATCGCCGAATTTAACCTACCATCCGGAACGTTTGAGTATGGAAAAAGTGGAAAATGCACCGTTTGATCCGGTCGATCGTATCGGTCAATTAACCATGCGTAACCTTGACATCACCGACACCCGCGACAAACTCGGCATCTATTCCCGCACAGGTTTACTGGCGACAAACAAAGATTCTGCGTTACCGCAATTATACAAAAAAGCGTAAAACGCTCTCTTTTTTGACCGCACTTTGAGACATCTCTGTGCGGTCTTCTTGTGTGATTTAACTTCAACAAAAAGGATGAACGGATTTATTCAATCTATGCCTTAATTTTCTTTTCTGGAACATTAAAGCACAGCCTATTTTGGTGTATGATACGGTTTCATTATTTTCCTCATGAATATGAATCTTTCTCATGAAACCAATCTTTCTTGAACTTCGACACCTTAAAACCTTACTTGCCTTAAAAGAAACGGGCAGTGTTTCTTTGGCAGCAAAACGGGTTTATCTCACCCAATCCGCTCTTTCCCACCAAATTAAACTGTTGGAAGATCAATACGGTTTACCGTTATTTGAGCGTAAAACGCAGCCGTTGCACTTTACACCGGCAGGTGAGCGTTTAATTCAGCTTGCCAATGATATTTTGCCTAAAGTGATTGAGGCGGAGCGCGATTTAGCGCGGGTGAAACAAGGGGAAGCCGGCGAGTTGCGCATTGCGGTAGAATGCCACACTTGCTTCGATTGGCTTATGCCTGCCATGGATTTATTCCGTCAACATTGGCCGTTGGTGGAGTTGGATATTGTGTCCGGTTTCCATACCGATGCCGTTGGGTTGTTGTTAAGCCATCGTGCTGATTGGGCTGTGGTGCAAGAAGTGGAAGAGACTCCGGGCATTGTGTATAAGCCCTTGTTTTCCTATGAAATGGTGGGATTATGTGCGAAAGATCATCCGCTAGCAGCGAAAGAGGTTTGGCAGGCGGAAGATTTTATTGATCAAACGTTAATTACTTATCCCGTACCGGATGATATGTTGGATTTGTTGCGTAAGGTATTACACCCGAAAGGCATCAATCCAACCCGCCGAACCAGTGAACTTACCATCGCCATCATTCAGTTAGTGGCAAGTAAACGTGGTGTGGCGGCATTGCCGTTTTGGGCGGCGAAGCCTTATTTGGATCGTGGTTACATCGTGGCGCGCAAAATTACCGAACAGGGGTTACACAGCAATCTTTATGCCGCAACGCGAGAGTTGGATTCGCAAATGGCGTTCGTGGATGATTTCTATGAAACCGTGAAAGCTCAAAGTTTTTCTACCTTGCCCGAATTGTCTATATTAGAAGAGATCTCGTCGTATGTCTGACGTAAAGACAAATTCTCATCCCATTTGGGCGGCGGCGAAAGCTGCCTTGCCCTATAGTGCACCGATGCTCGCCGGCTTTTTGTTCCTTGGCGTGGCTTATGGCATTTACATGAAAGCACTTGGTTTTGGTGTTTGGTATCCCGTGTTGATGGCGTTATTCATCTACGCCGGTTCCGTGGAATTCATCATTGCCGGCGCATTAAGTTTGGCATTTGCGCCGTTAAATGCGTTATTGATTACCTTGATGGTGAGTGGCAGACAGCTTTTTTATAGCATTGCGATGTTGGAAAAATACGGAAAATCCTTGGGCAAAAAACGCCCATACCTTATTGCCACGTTGGTAGATGAATCTTTTTCCTTGAATTACATGGCAAACGTTCCACCGCATATTGATCGGGGTTGGTATCTCTTTTTTGTTTCGTTTTATTTGCATATGTATTGGGTAATCGGTGCTGGCATTGGCAACGTATTCGGGAACATTATTCCCTTTGATTTGAAGGGCATTGAATTTGCTATGACAGCATTGTTTTTAGTGATTTTTGCCGAAAACTGGGCGCAGGAAAAATCTCATGAAAGCTCTTTGTTAGGTTTGGCGATTGCCGCGATTTCCCTCATCGTTTTCGGACATGACTATTTCTTATTGCCAACCTTAATCGGCATCTGGACGGTGTTGACTTTCCGTCGTCCGAAATTGTCCTCAACTTTAAAGAGGATTGAAGAATGACATTAACCGAACAAATCATCACCATCGGGATTGCTGTGCTGGCCGTGCAATTTACCCGCTGGCTGCCCTTTTGGATTTTCCCGGCGAACCGCCCGATTCCCGAATATATCCGTTATTTAGGTAAAGTCTTACCTGCAGCGATGTTTGGTATGCTTGTGGTGTATTGTTACAAAAACGTGGATGTGTTTAGCGGCTTTCATGGCGTTCCCGAATTTCTTTCCGGTGCGATCGTTGTTGCGTTGCATTTGTGGAAGCGCAATATGTTCTTGTCCATCGCTGCCGGCACGATGTTATATATGTTCTTGGTACAACAGGTATTTGTGTAAAAAGACGCTAAAAAATAACCGCACTTTTTCTTCAGGATTTTTCTGTACCGGCAAAGAAAAGACATGGCTTGTGCTATAATTCTCCGCAAATTTTTACCGCACGTTAGGATCAATATGTCGCTTCAATTCAATATGATTGCATTACTTTTAGTGGTGTTAATTTTGCTTGGCATCCTTAGCCACAATAGCGCCATCACGATCTCCGCCGCCGTGTTACTGATCATGCAACAAACGCTTCTCGCGAAATATATTCCCTATTTGGAAAAATACGGCTTGCACGTTGGTATCGTGATTTTAACCATTGGCGTTTTGAGCCCGTTAGTTTCCGGCAAAATTCAGCTTCCCGGCTTGTCGGCGTTTGTCAGTTGGAAAATGTTCGTTGCCATTACGGTGGGTGTATTGGTCGCGTGGCTTGCGGGCAAAGGTGTTCCGCTGATGGGAGAACAACCAGTATTGGTGACAGGCTTAGTCATCGGCACCATTATCGGTGTCTCTTTTCTCGGCGGCATCCCTGTGGGGCCGCTTATCGCGGCCGGTATTTTGGCATTACTCATAGGAAAATTTTAAATGAAAAACAAATGGTTATTGATTGCTGCCTTGAGCGGTTTTTTATGTGTGGCGATTGGCGCTTTTGCTGCACATGGATTAAGCAAGGTTTTAGATCCTAAAGCGTTAGCGTGGATTGAAACCGGTGTGAAATATCAAATGTTCCATACCCTTGCCATCATGGGTATCGGCATTGCGCAATTGTGCCGTGAATCATTGGTTTCCAACAAGATGGCTAACGTTGCCGCCGGTTCTTGGGTGCTCGGTGTGCTTTTGTTTAGCGGCAGCCTTTATGCACTCGCACTTGGTGCAGGACAATTCCTGGTTTGGGTGACACCGATTGGGGGTACCTTATTTTTAATTGGCTGGCTTTGCTTGGCTTACGGCAGTTTGAAAAAGTAAATCAGTATGAAGAATAGAACGGTAAAGCACGAATTCACGCCTTTACAACAATCCCTTTTTTCCCAATTAATTGACATTATGTTGGTGGATAAACGCCGTTTATCCGCCCGCATTCATGGTATAGGCAAAATTAAAAACCAAGAAGCGCAGCAAGCCGTTGCGGCTGAAATCCAACAACAAATTGAACAAGCAAGATTACGTGTAGAAAGCCGTAAAAGTGCGGTGCAAAATCCTATCATTTTTCCGGAAAGCCTGCCTGTTAGCCAACGCAAAGCTGAAATTGAAAAACTGCTTTCCGAGCATCAAGTGATCGTGGTGGCGGGGGAAACCGGTTCGGGGAAAACCACGCAGTTGCCGAAAATGTGTTTGGAGCTAGGATTCGGCAATCTTGGCGCAATCGGACACACTCAACCGCGTCGTATTGCCGCCCGTTCTGTGGCGGCTCGCATCGCCGAAGAATTGCAAACAGAGCTTGGCGATTTGGTGGGGTATAAAGTCCGTTTTAACGATCAGATTAGCGATAATACCCAAATCAAGTTGATGACGGACGGGATTCTGTTGGCGGAAATTCAAACGGATCGTTTCCTCAATCAATATTCCTGCCTGATTATCGATGAAGCCCACGAACGCAGCTTGAACAACGATTTTATTCTCGGTTATCTGAAACAGCTGTTGCCACGCCGTCGTGATTTAAAACTCATCATCACTTCCGCGACCATTGACGTGGAACGTTTTTCCAAACATTTCAATAACGCGCCGATTATCGAAGTCTCGGGCAGAACTTATCCCGTGGAAGTGCGTTATCGCCCTGTTGCAGAAGAAGACGATCAAGATCAGCTACAAGGTATTCTCAATGCGGTGGACGAACTGCAAGCGGAAGGGCGTGGCGATATTTTGATCTTTATGAACGGTGAACGGGAAATTCGCGACACCGCCGAAGCCTTACAAAAACAAAATCTGAAACACACGGAAATCCTACCGCTCTTTGCCCGTCTTTCTGCGCAAGAACAAAATAAAATTTTCCACCCGAGCGGTTTAAATCGCATTGTGTTAGCCACCAACGTGGCGGAAACCTCACTCACCGTGCCGGGCATTAAATATGTGATTGACCCCGGCACCGCGCGCATTTCTCGTTATAGTTATCGCACCAAAGTGCAGCGCTTACCTATTGAGCCGATTTCACAGGCTTCTGCCAATCAGCGAAAAGGTCGTTGTGGACGGGTGAGCGAAGGCATTTGTATTCGCCTTTATTCGGAAGAGGATTTTAATAATCGCCCGGAATTTACCGATCCGGAAATTCTGCGTACCAATTTGGCTTCTGTCATTTTGCAAATGACGGCGTTGGGTTTGGATGACATTGAAGCGTTCCCTTTTGTGGATGCGCCGGATAAACGGCACATTCAAGATGGCGTGAAGTTATTGGAAGAGTTGGGCGCGATTCAACTGAAAAAATATAAATCTCGTGATGGCGCGCGTCTCCTGACGCGTGCCCAAAATTTGACAGATGAAAGCACGCGTCAGGAGACGCGCGCTAGTGAATCGACAGAGAAAAAGCAAGGTTGGGAACTTACCCCAATCGGTCGCCAACTTGCCCAACTCCCGGTCGATCCACGCCTTGCCAAAATGCTTCTAAGTGCGGTCAATTTGGGCAGCGTTTATGAAGTGATGATTATTGTCTCGGCGTTATCCATTCAAGATCCGCGTGAACGTCCGACAGATAAACAACAGGCTTCCGATGAAAAACATCGTCGCTTTGCCGATAAAAAATCGGATTTCTTAGCATTCTTGAACCTTTGGAATTACGTTCAAGAACAGCAAAAGGCATTGACGAAAAATCAATTCCGTCGCCAATGCCAAAAGGATTTTTTAAATTATTTGCGCATTCGCGAATGGCAGGATATTTATCAACAAATTCGCCTTGCCGTGCGTGAAATTGGCTTGCCGATTAATTCGGAAAAAGCTGAATATCAGCAAATTCACACTGCACTTTTAAGCGGTTTATTGTCGCATATCGGTTTAAAAGAAGCGGAAAAACAACAATATCTCGGTGCCCGCAATGCGCATTTTGCGATTTTCCCAAATTCCGTGCTTTTTAAAAAACAACCGAAATGGGTGATGGCGGCAGAGTTGGTGGAAACCTCCAAACTTTGGGGGCGTATGGTGGCGGAAATTGAGCCGGAATGGATTGAACCACTCGCTGAGCATTTAACCAAAAAATCCTATTCTGAACCGCGTTGGTCGAAATCCCGCGGGGCGGTGATTGCCGATGAAAAAGTGAGTCTATATGGCGTGCCGATTGTGGCAGCGCGACCGGTAAATTATGGCGCCATTGATCCGACAGTAAGCCGTGAGATCTTTATTCAATCCGCCTTAGTGGAAGGGGATTGGAACACCAAGCATAAATTCTTCAAGCAAAATCAGCAGCTGATTCGTGAAGTTGAAGAATTGGAACACAAAAGCCGTCGCCGCGATATTTTGGTGGACGAGCGCACTTTATTTGAGTTTTACGATCAGCGTATCGGCACTGATGTGGTGTCGCAAAAACATTTTGATACTTGGTGGAAAAAGGCGGAAAAACAAGACCCTGAACTGCTTAATTTTGAGCGCTCATTTTTGATTAATGATGATGCAGAACAAGTGAGCAAGCTAGATTTCCCGAATTTCTGGCATCAAGGCAATTTAAAGCTCAAACTGACCTATCAATTTGAACCGGGTACCGATGCGGACGGCGTGACCGTGCATATTCCGTTGCCGTTGCTCAACCAAGTGGAAATGACGGGCTTTGATTGGCAAATTCCGGGCTTACGCGAAGAACTAGTCATCGCGCTGATTAAGTCTCTGCCGAAATCCTATCGCCGTAATTTCGTGCCGGCACCGAATTATGCCCAAGCCTTTTTAGGGCGTGCCGTGCCGTTGGAAAAGCCGTTATTGGATACGTTGATTTATGAATTGCGCCGCATGACGGGCGTCACCGTAGAGGCGGAACATTGGCATTGGGAACAAATCCCGAGCCATTTGAAAATGACTTTCCGTGTGGTAGATGAAAATGGCAAGAAAATCGCCGAATCTATGGATTTAGACGAGCTGAAATTTAGCTTAAAAGATCGTGTGCAAGAAAGCATTTCTGCGGTGGCGGACGATGGCATTGAGCAAAGCGGGCTGCATATTTGGAGTTTCTCCGAGTTGCCGCAATGTTACGAACAAAAGCAGCGCGGTTTCAGTGTGAAAGCCTTTCCTGCCATTGTGGACGAAAAAGACGCGGTGGGCATTAAACTGTTTGAAACGGAATTTGAACAAGCGGTGGCAATGCAACAGGGTTTGCGCCGATTGTTGCTGCTCAACGTGCCGTCACCGATTAAATATCTACATGAAAAATTGCCGAATAAAGCCAAATTGGGGCTATATTTTACGCCGTTTGGGCGCGTGTTGGATTTGATTGACGACTGCATTGCCTGTGCTGTGGATAAACTCATTGCCGATTTCGGCGGCTTTGTGTGGAACCAAGAAGACTTTGATAAGCTACGGGATTTTGTACGTGAAAACGTTAATGAAGTCACCGTGGATATTGCGCAAAAAGTAGAGCAGATCCTCACGCTCACACACCAGCTCAACCAACGCCTCAAAGGCAAAATGGATTTCACCATGGCATTTGCCCTGTCTGATATGAAAAGCCAGATTTCAGGTTTGATTTATCAAGGCTTCGTGCAAAAAAGCGGCTACGCCCGCCTACCGGATTTACTCCGCTATCTGCAAGCCATCGATAAACGCATGGATAAACTGGCTCAAGATGTCAATCGAGATCGTGCCGCTATGTTACGCGTGGAACAAGTGCAACAAGCCTACCAACAACTCCTCGCCAAACAGCCAAAATCTAAACCGATTTCGGATGAGGTGGCGGAAATTCGTTATATGATTGAGGAATTGCGGGTGAGTTTGTTTGCGCAGCAGTTGGGCACGAAGTATCAGGTGTCGGATAAGCGGGTTTTGAATTTAGTTAATAATATATAAGGGTATGGTTTAATGAGTGTAAATATAGAAAGATTAGAATCTATAAAAAGAGATAATTCTACTCCAAAAGAGTTTGCTAAAGCTCGCTTTGACTTAGCAAGGGAATACAAAAAAAATGGTCAATTTGAGAAAGCTAAAAATGCTTATCTAGAAATAAAAAAAGATGATGATGAATATATTTTCTCATATGCTAATTATTACTTGGGTATTATTTTTATTAGGGAGAAATCTTATGATGATGCTATAAATACTTTAAGTAAGGTTACTAAAGATTATGAAGACATATATAGTGAATCTCAGTATTTACTAGGTTTACTTTTTAATAGTAAGTTTAATTTCAATGAGGCAATTAAAAGTTTTAAAGAGGTTAATAAAGATAAAATAAAAAATCTTTATTATTATTATAGAGCTCAATATTTTTTAGGTAAATTATTTCGAGATTATTTAAATGATAAAGAGCAAAGCAAAAAACATTTTAGAGAATCTAAAAAATACTTTTATTATGAAACTAAAAAAGAGCTATTTTGCATGGAGTTTAATGATAATGCAAAAATAATTAATGATATATATAAGTCTATAGTAGATATTTTAGAAATTCTTAAGGTTAGAAGTGATGAATATAGCCATGAAAAATGCGTAGCTCATTATACAAGTCCTACTGTAGCCTTGAGTTTATTAGAGAAAAAAGATTCATATTTAAGGTTGAATACAGTAAAGAATGTAAATGATCCTACAGAAGGTAAAGTTTTAAAAGAGTATCTTAACATACCTTCATTATCAGATAGTAAACGAACTCTTACACTTATATCTTGCTTTACATTTAATCATGATAGCCTAAATCAATTTAGATTATATGGAAAAGAGAATAATCTAGAAGCCTCGGGAGTCAGCATTGTATTTAATAGTGATTTCTTTAATAATAAAGAAGAACGCATTAACTTTATAGGAAATATAGAAGAACCATTTATAGAAGATAATAAATCTATAGAAAAACTATCTTTATATAGATGCATATATATAGATCCTGATCCGAAGTCTAATTATATAAATATTGCGCAAAGAGGAAAAATAACATTTTACAGAGACGGTAACGAAAATGATATTGAAAGCTATTTAAATTTTATTAAAGAAAAGAGGGAGAGTGTAATTAAAATTCTTAATGTTATATTGGAAAATATAAGAAAATTATCTTTTATAGATGATACAAATAAAAATGAGGTAATAAATTTCTTATTACTTCCAATTACTTTCCTAGTAAAGCATGCTGCTTTTGAGGATGAACAAGAGTGCAGAATTTTATATCTTACCGATTTAAAGGACAAAAGAATTAAAACAGAGGATAATAAATTAATGTATTTAGATTATAAATACAAAATTAATAATCATGTACATAAGATTTATTTATCATCAGGTGCTTATAAATATGAGGATTTTTTTATAAGATTATTGAATAATAGCCAAGATGTATGTTTGTCTAAGAATCCATTTAGAAATAAATCATAGTTTTATTAAGGTTATTAATACCCCCTAAGATAGCGCAAGCGTCCACGCTTGTGCTTATTTGGTCCAAGCGAGGACGCTTGAACTATCGTTTTGTTTTTAAAAAGTGCGGTCATTTTTTCAAACGTTTTTCAACCTCAAAAACACGTTCAAAATCTACCGCACTTTCTTTTATAAAACAAAAAAAGCTGAACCTCTCCCGATATTCAGCTTTTCTTTTACCCAAGATAGCGCAAGCGTCCACGCTTGTGCTTATGTGATCCAAGCGAGGATGCTTGAATCATCGTTTCGTTTTTAAAAGTGCGGTCATTTTTAAAAACGGTTTTGAACCTCAAAAATACATGTAAAATTGAGAGTCTTTTAATTAAAGAGATTGTTTCAATTTGTGGCGGAAACCCAAGCGGTGTTGACCATCTTTGGACTCCAAGTTAAGGTTTCGAATAGCTGTTGTCTGGAGACTCGCGCCAGTGTGAGTAAATCAAAGTGCGGTTTTTTCCAACTTTTCCAACTTCAAAACATTCAGAAATCAAGCGTATTTATTTAATTTAATTCGAACAATTGGACGCCGCATTGTTGCGTCGTAGTCTGTACCGGCTTCCGCTTTGGAAATAATGCGATTGATAGCGTTGGTATGCATTTTTTCATTTTATTTTCTCCACTCACTTCTTATTTTTCATATGGCAATCCTGAT